>NZ_JBQHVO010000073.1:0-22881 GCF_052064465.1 Niallia sp. HCP3S3_B10
GCTCGCTCTTTTTTGAAGTGACAAGGGCAAACCAATTTTTTTGATGAAAGATTAGACTAAAAACAAGCTGAAACAGATAGGCACATGAAAATCCAAAGTTTTTTCGAATACCCGCTTGGCGAAGGTACTTCGACACTTGTAATTCAGAGAATACGGCAGAAAGTTCATTTGGTAGTTGCTCATTCGAGTGTTTTTCCTTTATCATAGAGAAGGCACCTCTTCTTTGTGGTAATGGTTTCTAGTCAATTCCACTATACCAAAGATTGAGGTGCTTTTTCTGTTTAAAAGTAATTGTCAAGCACCTAAAGTGAGCGTTCTTAAAGCTTTGATAGACCTAAAACAAGGTCGATTTTCAAGGTGCGAAAGTTGAGTTATCATATATAATACGGTTAAATAAAACGGTTACATTTGCATTCGATAATAAGACTGAAATAGGAGGACAACATAATGAAAATTGTTGATGAACTTTACAACTTATATAAAAATAAACTAACTGGGGATGAAGAGGATATTGATATGCTCGCCTTTGCTTTTTTAGAAGAAATGAGCAGAGAAGATTTATTACATATTATTCAAGAATTAAATGAACAAGAATTATATGATTTAATGGGTCTTTATTTAATTGAAAGCTTAAAAGGAAAGTTTGCCAGTGAAGATTATCGAAAACCTAATAGCCCTATCTTTACCCATCGAAATGTACACTGAATCGTCCTGTATTTAAATAAAAGGCTGTTGATAAACATCGGCTCACACAGAAAAACGATCATTTATCAAACGGCCTTTTTATTTATCGATTTGTTATGTAATCATATATATTTTTTCCAATCAATGTGGCAGAAACAAGGACAAATAATATTTTCACATAATTTGACCCTTTTGCAATGGCAACGCGAGAACCAATGTAAGCTCCTAAAATCATAGCAATTCCCATCACGAAACCATATAAATAGTACACTGAATCATAACATAAAAAAACGATAAGTGCTGTCAAATTACTTCCGAAATTAAGAACCTTGGCATTGCCAGCGGATTCCACAAAATCAAAACCCATTAAAAGAAAGGAAAATAAAAAGAACGAACCCGTCCCTCCCCCTAAAAAACCATCGTAGAAACCGATTAATGGTACAATGAAAAGAGCAAAGAGAAGCTTCTTTTTCGTCATTCCATTATATGTAGAGTTTATTCCCCATTCTTTTTTCGTAAGTGTATAAATAGTTACTACGATTAAAACAACAAGGATTAACGGCTTAAGTGATTCGGATGGTATTTTTTGTACAACATAAACTCCGATTGCGGAACCAATAATGGAAAGAGGCAAGAGTTTTACTATCAATTTCTTATCCGTTTTTCCATGCCTTATAAAAGAAATCGAACTAGTTAATGATCCCATGGTCGAAGCTAGCTTATTTGTACCTAACGCAATTTGTGGTGGCAATCCGGTAAATAAAAGAGCAGGTAATGATATTAATCCGCCGCCACCAACAACTGAATCAATAAATGCAGCAATAAATCCGGCTCCAATTAAAAAAAGTAGCATTCCAAGATGTAATTCTTCCATAAAAAATACTCCTTACCTGAACGTCTATTTCCAATTTAGGTAATGATTGACCGATAGACTAATTCCTACCATAACATATTAGTCATGGTCTATTTAGTACAAGCAATAACCAAATTTCGAAAACAGCTTTGTTATAACCCTTATAATATTTAACAAGCTTTCCTAGTCTACTTTATCACAATAAAGGAAAAAGGAGTATTCTTCTTTTTAAAAAGAAATCAAAATAGTACCAAGTTTTATCCTTATCCCCTATAATAGTACAGGATATTTCTTTAGGAACATGCACAAATATTTAGTCTTACTGGTATTACGAAGATTTTTTATGTATCGCATATAGCTGCAGTTTTAGCGAGAAAGGAAAAGAATTCGATGCACATTTATTCCATTATCTTAAGTGTCATTATTTTACTTAACATTATTTTTGCTTTTCTTGTTATCTTCTTTGAAAGAAAAGATCCTATTGCTACATGGGCATGGTTAATGGTACTTACCTTTATCCCTATCCTTGGATTTATTTTATATTTACTTTTCGGCCAAAATTTACGAAATAGAAAGTTATTTCAGTGGGATGAGCGAAAAAAACTCGGAATAGAGCCCATTTTAGCTTCCCAACTTTTACAAATAAGCTCTAACCAATTGCGCACTACGAATGAAGTAATTCGAAAAAATCAAGATTTAATTTATATGAATTTATTTAACAACGATGCCGTTCTCACAGAAAACAATGCTGTAGAAATCTTTACAGATGGGAACCAGAAATTCAAACAATTATTTACAGATATCAAAAATGCAAAAAAGTCGATCCATTTACAGTACTATATTCTTAAAAATGATGGTATTGGCTCAGATCTTATTAGCCTACTCGTTGAAAAGGCAAAAGAAGGAGTAGAAGTTCGTTTATTATATGATGAGCTCGGCTCCAGAACATTGCGTAAAAAGGTTTTCAAAGAATTGCGGGCAGCAGGTGGATTTGTTGAAGTATTTTTCCCAAGTAAATTTCATTTAGTCAATTTACGCCTAAATTATCGAAATCATAGAAAACTGGGAATTATTGATGGAAAAATTGGCTATATCGGTGGATTTAATGTTGGAGATGAATATTTAGGGCTTCATCCGAAATTTGGCTATTGGAGAGATACTCACTTACGCATAGTGGGTACAGCTGTATATGCCATTCAAACAAGATTTATTCTCGACTGGAATCAAGCCTCACATTTACATGCAATTAATTATTCACCTGACTATTTTCCAGGAAAAATTGAGGAGATTATCGGGAATATCGGCATGCAAATTGTATCAAGCGGTCCTGATTCAGAATGGGAGCAGATAAAGAATGGCTATATTAAGATGATTACTTCCGCAAAAGAAAGTGTTTATATTCAAACACCTTATTTTATTCCCGATGCAAGCTTACTGGATACATTAAGAATTGCTGCACTCTCTGGAATCGACGTAAAAATAATGATTCCTAACAAACCAGATCATATGTTTGTCTATTGGGCAACCTATTCTTATATCGGTGAAATGCTAAAAGCTGGAGCGAAAATTTATATATACGAAAATGGATTTATCCATGCTAAAACGATTTTAGTTGATCGAAAAATCGCTTCTGTTGGAACTGCCAATATTGATATGAGAAGCTTTAGACTTAATTTTGAAGTGAATGCTTTTATTTATAGTGAACAAATCGCTAATGAATTAACAGATGACTTCCTAGAAGACATGGAGTTTTCTACCCATTTAACAGCAGAACAATATTCTAAAAGATCATTATGGATTCGTTTCAAAGAATCCTTTTCACGACTCCTTAGCCCTCTTTTATAAGGAATCAAAAGAATCAATTTTGCATGAAAATGCCTACAATATATTAAAAAAGACAAAATGCCTCGAGAATGTGTCCATTCTCGGAGGCATTTGTCTACAATCTGAAAGAGAGACAGATGCCTCTCTTTTCCTACTTATGCAAATACTTGTTTTAATTCCTCTTTATCTTTGCTTAACCAAAAATTCATCAGTCTTTTCGCCCCTTCAAGATCATGAAGTTTCGCTTGACCACATTGTTTTTCATTAGCTGCAGGAATCTCAGTAATTTCTATAGCTGTCTTCATGGTTGCCTCTAATAAATCGATAATTTCATCCACCGTAGGTTCCCCACTAACAACTAGATAATAGCCAGTCTGGCAACCCATGGGGGAGATATCAATGATATCAAAATGATTATATTTATCCACATGGGCACGTAAATTAAATGCTAATAAATGCTCTAAAGTATGAATAACGTCAGGCTTCATAGCTTGCTTATTCGGCTGACAAAAGCGAATATCATATTTATTTACAACTCCATCACTACCTACTTTGTGTACGCCACAATGTCTCACATAGGGAGCTTTTACTGCATTATGATCTAATTCAAAGCTTTCAACTGAAGGCATATAAACATCTCCTTTTATTCATGTATCTCTATTATACCTAAAAAACCGAGTAATTTCATCAACTTAATATATATAATATTTTTCCAGTAGAAATTAGTGCTATTTCTCCAAAATGATGGCTAAAAGTGAATACTTTATTCGTGTTCCACTCCATGGTATACTACTTGCAAAGAAGGAGAGGGAAATAAGCTAATGAAACATGTTTTTTTATTTATTATCCGCTTTTATAGAAAAGTAATTTCTCCATTAAAGCCACCAACCTGCCGTTTCTATCCAACATGCTCTTCCTATGGTTTAGAAGCCATACAAAAATTTGGCGCTTTTAAAGGAGGGTACTTAACAATCAAACGAATTCTTAAATGCCATCCCTTTCATCCTGGTGGGGTAGATCCAGTGCCTGATGAATGGAAGTGCAAAAATCATACCCATCCACCAAAAGAAAATAATTAATATCCATCAACAATTAAATCTAATTTTCCCGTTTTTGGATCAATAACTAATCCGTGTACTGGAACTCCATTTGGTAGTAAAGGATGTTTTTTTATCATATCTACACTATGTGAAACACTATCCTCTACTGAATCAAATCCGGTTAACCATTTTTCAAGGTTTATTCCAGAATGCTGCAATGTAGCGAATGTATCATCCGCAATGCCTCTTTCTTTCATTTTTTCCATCATACTGTCAGCGTGTAGTGCACTCATTCCACAATCATGGTGTCCTATCACCACTACTTCATCCGCTTGTAACTCATACACTGCAACTAAAATACTGCGCATGATGCTACCAAATGGATGAACAACTACAGCACCTGCATTTTTGATAATTTTTACATCCCCATTAGAAAGATTTAATGCTTGTGGTAATAGCTCTAAAAGTCTTGTGTCCATACAAGTTAAGATTACCATTTTTTTATTTGGAAATTTGCCCGTTATAAATTTTTCATATTTTTGTTCCCTAACAAACTCCTCGTTATACACTAAAATATTTTCTAATAAACTCACTTTAAGCACTCCTTAAAAAAATCATTCATTATAAAAAATAAAAACAGCTACTTTTTCAAAATAGGAAAAATATTCTCCCTATTAATAGTAATGAAAATTCATATAATATACAAATTTGAAATCTTTGTTCCTTCAAATTCTGGCTTTTCTTAAAAATTGTTCTAGGTATGTATCTCCTCCCTCCTTCTAATACTAATATGTAATGAGATCTTAATCTGTCTCATTGATAGGAATGAAATCCTTGTGAAAAAAACTTATTAATAAGGAGTGATACCCTATGGCAAAAGATGTACTTTGTGAAGTAAGTAACTGTACTTATTGGGAAAAAGGAAATCATTGTGGTGCTGATCAAATTTATGTAGTAAGTAATGTTGGGAAACACGCGGATACAAGTTATGAAACAGACTGTAAAACTTTTGAGCCTGAAACAAGCTTAAGCTAAATAGTTAAAAAACGCAAAAAAGAATCCCGTAGAAGTTTTATCACTTTTTCGGGATTCTTTTTTATCTATCCAATCGTACTAAATCTGCATCTTGGTGTACCCCTTTTGTGATTAAATCCTTTATTATCGTAGAACCAAAGGAACTGTAAACCGTGCCATTTCCACCGAATCCTAAACAATAATAGACGTTTTTACTATTGGGTACTTCTCCAATAAAAGGGATTCCATCCTTTGATTCTCCAAACGTAGCACCATAAGTATAGTCAGCTTTTAGTTGGATTTGTGGAAAATGTTCCTTAATACGAGCCAATAATTTATGACCATATGCCTCTAATATCTTCGGATCACTCGGTGCCTCCATTGTTTCTTCATCTAAACCACCAGCAACAATTCTTCCATCAAAAGTCGTTCTCATATAGAAATAGGGACGCTTCGTTTCCCAAATAAGGCACCTATCCTCCCATTGATGAAACGAGGGAATTGGATTCGTAACCGTTACATAAGTTCTATTTAATTCCGTTGCCATATTTCGTGTATAATTATCCAATTCATAACCTGTTGCATAAACAACATGCTTTGCCCGAATATTTGCGGTTTCACTTTTATACAGCCAGTAGCCATCTTGAAAATGTACCTTTTCGACTTCAGTATTTTCGAACACTTGAATATTATTACATTTCGAAGCCTCTTTTACTAAAGATACAACAAGCCTATGAGGATTTACTTCTGCGTCCCCACTTGTGCGAATTGCTACATGTTTTCTAAACCCATACGTTTTATAAA
This sequence comes from Niallia sp. HCP3S3_B10, assembly GCF_052064465.1. Lineage (NCBI taxonomy): Bacteria > Bacillati > Bacillota > Bacilli > Caryophanales > Bacillaceae > Niallia > Niallia sp. HCP3S3_B10. The sequence goes on from NZ_JBQHVO010000073.1 coordinate 6,220, forward strand.
TCATTTCCGCATCTAAAAATTCTACAGGAAAATCATATTTCTTGAGCATTTCATATTCGTTTTTAATGGATTGGACATCAGCTTCTGTACTTGCATAATATAAGCTTTGCCTATTCTCAAATTGAATGTCAGCCTTTAGGGATGACGCTATTTCTTTCAATTCCTCCATTCCCTTCAAGCACAATCGGTAAAAGCGAACTGCATCTTTCTCCCCTATGTTTTCAGCAAAGGAATGTAGCATTTTATCATTACAGTATTGTAATAAGCCAGTGTTAGCAGCAGAACTGCCATCCCCTACTTGATCTTTCTCCACTAGAATAACTTTAAGTGGTTCCTTCGCTAGTTTATATGTTAACAAAGCACCTGACATACCTGCCCCAATAATTAGAACATCACATGACATGTCTTCACTCAGCTTTGGATAAACTGGTTTATTCCCCAAAGTTGTCGGCCAATATAATGATCCATGGTATAAGCTCACAAACCAACACTTCTTTCTTTCTATTTTTCAATTAGAAATCCTTTTGCTCTTCTACCCATTCTCTTAAGTTCCTTCGAACAATTTTTCCGGATGCATTTCGTGGAAGTTCTGAAACAAAAAAAACTCTTTTCGGAATTTTATATTTTGCTAATGATTTCTCGCAGTTTTTCATTATGGATTTCTCGGAAAGAACACTTCCATCTACTACAACAAAAGCAACAGGAACCTGCCCCCATTGATTATCTGGAATGCCAATTACTGCAGCCTCTTTAATTCCTTCCATTTCAGACAATACCGCTTCTACTTCTGCAGGATACACATTTTCTCCACCAGAAATAATTAAGTCAGATCTTCTATCTAACACATAGAGAAATCCTTCAGAATCTATATACCCAATATCACCTGTAAAAAACCAGCCATCTTTTAAATGATTTTCTTTGTTTAAATAGCCTTGTGATACATTTGGCCCACATACTTTTATTTCTCCTACCTCATTTGGTCCTAATACTTCTCCTAGGTCGTTTACAATCTTTAATTGAGCAGGGAATAGCGCTTTTCCAGCGGAGCCTATTTTTCTAATACTGTCCTCAGGTGATAAAGTGACAATTTGGGAAGAAGTTTCCGTCATGCCATAGGAGTAATAGACGCGTATTCCTTTATTAATACATCTTGTAATCAATTCAACAGTGGCAGGTCCTCCACCTAAAAGCATATAGCGGAAATAAGCTGGAAACTTTTCATTAGTAGCTTGTTCTATTCGCTCTAGCATTGTTGTTACTACAGACACGATGGTAACTCTTTCTTCCCGTATATCTTGCAGGACTTTGTGTTCATTAAATCCATCGTGCAAAACAATTTTCATTCCATAAATAACACTTCTCATTAAAATAGAAAATCCGCTAATATGGAATAAAGGAACGGCACATAACCAAGTTTCCTTTTCATATAAACCAGCATTCAACGTATTTCCTATTGCACTCCACCAATGATTGCCGTAAGATTGTATCACTCCTTTTGGGAGACCAGTTGTTCCTGATGTATACATGATTGTGCATGTATCAGCTAATGAAAACTGCTCTTTTTCAATTGGTTCTATGTATGAACGATCTTCTATTCCCTCTTTGTAATAAACAGAGATTTTCAGCTCTTCTGCTAATTGTCGCGCAGTCTCTTGAAAATGATCTTCTGTTATTAAAAAGGTGGCATTAGCATCAGTTAATTGAAAAGTCATTTCATTTGCTGTTAAGCGATTGTTAAGAAGAACTGCCTTTGCTCCAATAATTTGCATGGCAAATAAGTGAAGGACGGTTTCTAAATCACTTTTTATAAGAAATCCTACATAATCTGTGTCTTTTACTCCAAAGGCTGTCAGTAACCCTGCACGGTAATAGGCCTTCTCATATAATTCTTTAAACGTTAGACTTTCCTTATTAAAAACAATCGCCTCTCTATCTGGGGTTAAAAGTGCTCTATTTTTAATAAAATTAGGAAGTATTTCTGTCATGACCTTATTAATCCTCTTTTCTATACAACAAAGGTGACACATCATTAGCATGTCCCTAAAATCACATTTGCTAAATACGAGTGTCACCCTTTGATATTATTTAAATAGATTGTAAATCAACAACTATTTCCATTTTTGATTTTACGTTATTAATTAACTCTTTCCTATTAAGGAAAACGTGGGAATTGTCCAAAATCAGGATTGCGTTTTTCCTTGAAGGAGTCACGTCCTTCTTTTGCTTCATCTGTTGTATAGTATAGAAGGGTTGCATCTCCTGCAAATTGCTGAATACCAGCTAAACCATCTGTATCCGCGTTAAAGGCAGCTTTTAAGAAACGAAGTGCAGTGGGACTCTTTTCTAAAATCTCTTCACACCATTGAATCGTTTCTTCCTCTACTTTTTCTAACGGTACAACTGTATTTACCAATCCCATATCTAATGCCTCTTGTGCATTATATTGACGACATAAGAACCAAATTTCTCTTGCCTTTTTATGACCAACAATTCTTGCTAAATAGCCAGACCCATAACCAGCATCAAAGCTTCCTACCTTCGGACCAGTCTGTCCAAAAATTGCGTTATCCGCAGCAATTGTTAAGTCACAAACAATATGAAGCACATGGCCTCCACCAATCGCATAGCCTTTTACCATTGCAATTACAGGCTTTGGAATGACTCTAATTAGACGCTGTAAGTCAAGGACGTTTAAACGTGGAATTTGATCCTCACCTACATATCCGCCATGTCCTCTTACCTTTTGGTCTCCACCAGAACAGAAAGCTTTATCACCTGCTCCTGTTAAAATAATTACACCAACATTGCTGTCATCTCTTGCCATTGCAAACGCGTCAATTAATTCACTTACCGTTCTTGGTGTGAAAGCATTATGTACATGTGGTCTATTAATCGTAATTTTGGCAATCCCATTATATGTTTCATAAATGATTTCTTCATATTGTCTGCCAGCTACCCATTCTACCGCCATCATTTTTTCCTCCTTTTCACAGGGCTGAACCTTTATGTCAGCTCCTTAAAAACTCCATTACTATTGTACCAAAAATCTCAGGTTTCTCCACATGAATTGCATGTCCTGCATTATTTACATTCAAATGGCGTATATTCTTATTTTTTTTGACCATTTCTTCCGCAATTTGATAAAACTTTCGATCTAGTTCTCCTGTTATTAAAAGTGTATCAATCGAAAGCCTAGAAATTCTGGACCAATAAGAGCTTTGTGCTCCTGTCCCCATTCCTTTTAAACTATTCGCTAATCCAATGGGATTATTAGCAAGCCGTTGATTTCTTATAGCCCGCTTAATAGTTGGATCTAGTCGCTCCTGACTTTTAAACAAAGGAATCTTCTCCCATTTATTTACAAAATGGATAATCCCCTGTTCAAGGATAGAGTCTCCTAGTTTTTCATCCTGTATTCGTCTTTGTTTTCTCTCCAATTCCGTTTGTAAGCCAGGAGAAGCGCTTTCAAGAATAAGCTTTTTTACGGTTTCAGGATATTCGCTGCAATACGCAAGTGCCAACCGTCCACCCATGGAATAGCCTAATATATGAACAGGAGCTAGACGAAGATAATCAATCACAGCTTTTATATGTGCAACACTTTCCTTCATTGCATACTTTTCTGCTTCTTCCGGTGAATCGGTTTTTCCATGACCAATAATATCTACTGCTATTACCTTGTAGCTTTTCTTCCATAACGGAATAAATGGGAACCATGTTCCGCTATCTCCAGTAAATCCATGTAATAATAATAGAGGTTCTCCATCTCCCTCAATAGTTATATGATAGTTTATATTCTTTATTTGGATAAACATATACTTCACCTTTTAACCCAGCTGATTTAAAATCTTTTGAATCCTATCTGTCATTTGCCGATGCTCTATTAGATTTTTCTCTCGATTTGTCCGCAGCTCCCAAACTCTCATACCTTCTTCAAAATTACTATGCTGAAATTGTGTCTCTAACCCTTGCCAACTTTCAATAAGTTTATACTGTCCCTTATACATTTCAACAGCATGCTTAAAATCAATACCTAAAGGAGTCCCAAAAAGCAGTTCAAAATGTCTTGGAAGATTTACCTGTGGCAAAAACGAAAAGATTCCGCCTCCATTATTATTTATCAATAGCACAGTTATCGGGAGCTTATACAAATGAGATAATACTAAACCATTTAAATCATGGAAAAATGTTAAGTCCCCAACAATTAAAAATAATGGTTGTTTAATGACTCCAACTCCAAGAGCCGTAGAAATTGTCCCATCGATTCCATTAGCTCCTCTATTTGCGATAATAGTAACTTTTTTATTTTGTTTATGAAAAAAAGTATCTAAATCTCGAATAGGCATACTATTTCCAACAAATAACACCGCATCATTCGGAATCATTTCACCCAAGCTATGAAAGAGTTTTGCTTCACTTATTTCTTGAATTTCCGCTGTTTGCATTAATTCCTTTTTTGTGAGTTCATTAATATCTATCCATATATTTAAATAGTGATTTATTGAGCAATGAGATATAAATGATGCAAGCTTTTCACAAAAATACCCTTCTTCACAATAAACCATATCTGTTGTCAGTTGATTAGGATCTCGATAGCCGATGCCACCATCTACAACTATCAGTTTTGCTTTTTCATTTTCGCGTAAGAAAATAGTTAATGGCTTTGAGATAGGCATACTGCCAAAGCGTATTATCACATCTGGCTTTAGTAGAGATTTTACCTTTTCATTTCTTAAAAAAGTATCATATGTGTCAATAATGCTATTCGTTCCTGCACTATTACTCCGCAGTTGAGAGAGAGGATCAGCAATGATTGGGAAACCAGTCTTTTCAGCCAATTGTATTACCTTTGCTGAAAAATCTTCTTTATCTATCTCTCCGCATATTATAATCCCTTTCCCATCAAGACTAGCTGCTAATTCCAGAAAATAAGCATCATTCATTCTAAAGTCACCTATATCCATTCGAATGGCAGGCTTTTCCTTTTCGTTTAATTGATAACTGTCTAAATTATCTAAGTCAGGAATTAACGGCTCCCGTAATGGTATATTTACATGTACTGGACCACTTGGTTGTTGTTTTGCCATCGAAACTGCTCTAGCTCCTACTGTTTTAGCATATCGAATCATTCCTGGACTATTATCAGGTGTGGACATTTCCATAAACCATTTTACATGCTTCCCATAAAGGTCTAGCTGATCAATCGCTTGAGGTGCACCTACATCTCTTAACTCATGCGGACGATCTGCCGTAAGTACTATTAACGGAATTCGGGATATTTTCGCCTCTACGATAGCAGGAAAATAATTAGCCGCAGCTGTTCCCGATGTACATACTAATACAGTCGGTTTTTTGGATGCTTTCGCTATTCCTAATGCAAAAAAAGCAGCTGATCGTTCATCAACATGAATATGCAGATTTATATCTTCCTGTTCTGCAAGCAATAGACTAATTGGTGTAGATCTAGAACCAGGGCTTATTACAGCATGTTCTACACCACTCTTTCCTAATTCAGCTATTAGTGCATGCAAATAGGCTGTTAATTGTTGTTGATGATTCATTTTATTTTCCTCCTAACGCTGTAAGCATTGGCTTAAATTTGATAGCTGTTTCCGTATACTCTAATTCAGGATCAGAGTCAGCAACAATACCACATCCAGCAAAGATTGTAGCACTGTTTCCATGTAATAATCCAGAACGGATACTGACAGCAAACTCACCATTTCCCTCATAATCAAGCCAGCCTATCGGAGCACCGTAAAGCCCTCTATCCAATCCCTCCACCTCTCTTATAACCTCTAAAGCTTCATCACGTGGAAAACCACCGAGAGCTGGAGTAGGATGCAATAATCGAATTAATGAAATTAAAGATTCTGTTTCCTTTACTTTGCCACTAACGGGCGTATAAAGATGTTGAATATCTCTCATTTTCATGATTTGCGGATTTGCCGGGATTTCTACAGTCGTACAAACTTCCTCCATGGCATTCTTAATCATTTTAACAACATAATTATGTTCTTCTCTATTTTTCGAATCAGATAGCAGCTCTTCAGCCAATGCACTATCTTCTACTTCATTATTGCCTCTAGAAATAGAACCAGCCAGACATGTTGAAAATACGGTATCTCCTGCTTTTTTAACCAATCGTTCAGGTGATGCCCCAGTAAAGCATTTATCATGAGCTTCTAAAGCAAAAATATATCCGTTGCTTTGCTGTTGTATTAAATTTCTTAGAACGGATTCTGTCACTATATCTTTTGTAAAATTCACTTTACTAGCTCGAGCCAATACTACTTTTTTTAGATTCCCGTCTAACTTTCTAATTACCTTATCAACCGTTACTTTCCATTTTTCACGATCAACTTCCATTACTTTCTGTATGGAAGGTAAAGAAACGGGAGTATATTCCTCTATTCTTTTTGGCAACGCAAAAGATTGTTTCCTCAATACTTCTTTTGCATATTCTATTTTATCTGAATGAATCAATATATTAGTTGTAATAAATTGATTTCCATCAATTTCACTTAACATAAACTGTGGCACATAAAAATGAGCTTCTGAGAAGCCATCCCATAGTTCTGTTTTTTCTTTTAATGGATCAAAGGCAAAGCCTCCTAAAAGCACTGGACCGATTCCAATATGATTGAATTCATTATACACTATTGCTTTTTCTAGGAGACTCTTCCATCTCTTCTCTACATGAGAATAGGAGCTTTCCCCTAAAGAACTTTCAATCTTTTCACAAATACCAATTCCTACAATCATGTTTTTCCCAGAAGGGTCCTTCCAAAAAAAACGTTTTCCTTTATAAGCATGGTATTTAGAAAAAAAGTCGAGAATATTCATTTTTTCTTCTACCATTTTTACTTCACTTACTAATATCGTAGGAGAAACACTATCCCTTATTTCTGTTTGTACCATTGTTCCTCTTCTATCATTCATCCCTTTGTGAATCCCCCTAAAACAAATCAAGAATTAGCTTCTTGCTTATATTGGTTCAAAGATATACGCTCATTCATTATTTTAGCATATTTTACGATACACCTGTCCTTTATATTATGTCAATCATAGTGAATTCTTAATGCCATTTCCAAATTTTAATTATTTATAGAAAAGAGGCATATTCTTTTTAGATAGGTTTGATATCGATAAAATAGGGAAATTTATGAACAACATCTTACCGTTTTAATTATGCTCCATTCGCTTATACTACTGTTATTACAATTGCATGGATAAGGATGTGTTTAACTTGTTATCAAAAGAACAAATAAATCACTTGAAACAAAATCTTGAAGAAAGAAAAGCGGAGATTTTAAACCGAATTGATGATAATGTAAGTGAGGAAAGTGCACGAGAATCTGTTGGCGAATTATCTAATTACGATAACCATCCGGGAGATATGGGAACTGAGTTATATGAAAGAGAGAAGGATTTAGCTCTAGAACAGCATGATCAATCGGAATTAGATAAAATAAATAATGCTTTAAAGGCAATGGAAGATGGATCATATGGAATTTGTACAGTATCAGGGAAAGAAATTCCTTATGAAAGATTAGAAGCAATTCCAACTGCACTAACTCTTAAGGAATATAGCGACGAACAATTTATTGCTTCTGATCGCCCAGTCGAGGAGGATATGCTTGAATTTGCTCATGGAAATCAGTATCGTCACTATGATACTGGTGCTGTCAGAGACTATGAAGATAGTTTTCAGGAAGTTGCTCGTTATGGCACTTCTGAGACACCTTCTGATTTAAGAGGAGATTTTGAAGATTATGATAGTCTTTACGATCGAAAAAGTGATGACGAAGGTTTTACAGAGGACTATGAAACATTTGTAGGAACAAATATCGATGGATCGGAACGGACTGTTTATCGTTCTAAAGCACACGAAAAATATGAACAAGCATTAGATAAGGAAGGAATTGAAGCTCCTTTTGGCGATGTTCCCTACCACGAGACAGATGGATACACAGAAGATAAGGAGGAAGAAGAGGAATAGTCCTTTTCCTCTTTCCTGTATTCAAGCAGAGAGTATAAAGGAGATTCAGAAGAATCTCCTTTATACATTACGAATATGGTTTTATATTCCAAATTTCATCTGCATATTGTTTTATTGTTCGATCACTTGAAAAATGCCCTGACATCGCTATATTCACAATACTTTTTTGCAGCCAGTCTTGCTTATTCTTAAATGCTTGATTGACCTCTTCATGAACTTTTGCATAAGAATGAAAATCTTTTAATACAAAAAACTGATCATTCTCTATAAGCAAAGAATCAAAAATCGGATCAAATTCATTAGATGGATGATCATAGAAACCATTTTTCAATTGATTGACCACTGCATGGATTCTATCGTCATGATAATAGTACTCCCGAGAGCTATAGCCACCATTTTGATATAATTCTAACACTTGATCGGAATTCATTCCAAAGATAAATATATTATCGTCTCCTACTAAATCATGCATTTCAATATTTGCTCCATCTAGCGTGCCAACAGTTAGCGCACCATTCATCATAAATTTCATATTTCCGGTGCCAGAAGCTTCTTTACTTGCTGTTGAAATTTGTTCACTAATATCTGCAGCAGGAAAAATGTGTTCGGCTAAAGAAACCCGATAATTCTCCAAAAAAACAACCTTTAATTTATTTTGAATTCTTTTATCATTATTAACCTTTTGGGCAACAGAGTTAATTAACTTGATTATTTTTTTTGCATAATAATAACCAGGTGAAGCTTTTGCTCCAAATATAAATGTTCTCGGCTCCATCTCAATAGATGGATCTTCCCTCAGCTTGTTATATAGAGACATGATGTGCAGGATATTTAGTAATTGCCTCTTATATGCATGCAATCTTTTTACTTGAACATCGAAAATAGACGAAGGATCTACAAGAATACCATTTTTGTCCTTAATTATCTTCGCAAGTATCTCCTTATTAGTTTGCTTTATTGCTGCAAGATTTTCTTTGAAATTTCCATCCTCTTGATAAGACAGTAATTCTCTTAATTGTGCTGGCTCGTCAATCCATTTATCACCAATTGTTTGAGAAATTAAGTTGGCAAGCTTTGGATTGGCTTTTATTAACCATCTTCTATGTGTGATTCCATTCGTTTTATTATTAAATTTTTCTGGATAAAATGCATAGAAATTAGCCATTTCTCGTTTCTTTAAAATTTCTGTGTGAATTGCTGCCACTCCATTAACGCTATGACTGCCGACTAATGCTAAATGTGCCATCTTAATCATGCCATCTGCAATTATCGCCATTTTCTCAATTTTCGGAAAATCACCAGTGTATTTATCCCATAAATCTTTGCAAAAACGCTCATTTATTTCATCAATTATCATATAAATCCTTGGTAATAAGGGCTGAAAAATATAGATTGGCCATTGCTCTAATGCTTCAGATAATGTGGTATGATTAGTGTAAGAGATAGTTTTTGTAGTTATATTCCACGCTTCATCCCATCCTAATCCCTCTTGATCCATTAATATTCTCATTAACTCTGGGATTGCTAATACTGGATGAGTATCATTTACATGAATACTTATATAGTGATGCATTTCACGAATATTTTTATGATGCTGCTTATAATTACGAACAATGGATTGAAGGCTTGCAGATACTAGAAAATATTGTTGCTTTAATCGCAAAATTTTCCCTTCATCATTGGAATCATCTGGATATAAAAAACCCGATATCGATTCTGTTTCCCGTTTATATCGCATAATGTCTTTAACATCTTTTGCAATTAAGGAAGACGGTTCTGCATTCCAAAGCCTCAAGGTATTTACCGTTGTTGTATGGTAGCCTATTACTGGTACATCATGTGGAACTGCTGTTACAGTTTCGGCATTTAAATGTCGAAACTGTAACTTTCCATCCTTCCTATACATATCAATATTTCCCCAGAAATAAATATCTACTGCTAAATCTTCCTTTCTAACTTCCCATACCTGTCCTTGCTTTAGCCATTGTTCTGGCAACTCAATTTGATATCCATCGACAATTCGCTGTTCGAATAATCCATGCTTATATCGGATACCACAGCCATGTCCTGGTAAGTTCAATGTAGCAAGAGAATCCAAGAAACAAGCAGCAAGTCTTCCTAGCCCTCCATTTCCAAGACCTGCATCATGTTCAATATCTTCCACTTCAAAAAAATCAATCCCAAGTTCCGCCAATCCGTCTATTACTACTTGATCAATACCTAAATTAACTAAATTATTATGAAGTAATCGTCCTAATAAAAACTCAATCGAAAGATAATAAACCTCTTTCCCGCCACTTTGCCGACTTTGCTCATTTGTCTGAATCCAATTCGAGCTCACATACTCTCTAATCATGTGACCTAATGTTTGAAAATGATCACTACTTGTTGTATCTTCAAAGGTTTTTCCATAAGTCATTTCAAGCCTTTGTAAAAAATACTTTTTAAATCGTTCCTTATTAGAAAACATGGGATTCACTCCTCGAGATAAGCTCTGCATATAATTGATTATATTTAAATGCAGATTGAGCCCAGCTATTATCCATTGACATTGCATTTTTCATTAGTTTATGCCATACTTCTTTATCTTCTTTATAAAAATGAATACCTCTTCTAATTGTATAAAGCATATCATGTGCATTAAAATTGGAGAAACTAAATCCATTCCCCTCTTTAGCCACTTCATTATAAGAGAACACTGTGTCATTAAGTCCACCTGTCTCTCTAACAATTGGGATATTACCATATCTCAAAGCTATTAACTGACCTAAGCCACAAGGTTCGAACTTAGAGGGCATTAGAAATAAATCTGCACCTGCATATATTTGATGAGCTAAGTTTTCATCAAATCCAATATATGCTTTACATTTGTCTGAATACATATCTTCCATTTCACGAAAGAAATTCTCAAACTCCGGATCGCCTGTTCCTAAAACTAAAAACTGTACTTCTTCTTCCATCATTTCGTGAAATACATGTCTAACTAGTTCTAGTCCCTTTTGACTGGTTAATCTTGATATCATACAAATAATTGGAATATCCGGATTTTCTTTTAATCCAAATTTTTGCTGAATAAATCTTTTGTTTTCTTGTTTTTTCTCTAAAGAAGTAACGGTATAGTTAGCAGCTATCATAGAATCTGTTTCCGGATTGTATGTTTCTTCATCAATACCATTAATAATACCGTATAAATCTGACTCTCTCTGCTTTAATACATTATTCAGCTTCTCTCCATAATATTCTGTTTGTATTTCGTTTTTATAAGTAGGACTTACTGTTGTAATCTTATCGGCAGAGATAAGTCCTCCCTTCATTAAATTTACGTTTCCATAGAATTCTAGATTTTCTGTTGTAAAATAATAATCATTTACATTAAATAAATCACCAAGTACCTCTCTTGGTAATATTCCTTGAAACTGAAGATTATGTATGGTAAAAACAGTCTTAATATCGCTATACTCTTTTCTCCATTTATAGTCCACATTCAATAAGAAAGGAATCATCGCTGTATGCCAATCGTGGCAATGAATGATATCTGGAAATTCGGCTAAAAATGGTAAACTTTCTAAAACAGCTCGATTAAAGAATGCATAACGCTCCCCATCATCCCCATAGCCATATAAGCCACTTCTCTTAAAATACCACTCATTATCAATAAAATAAAAAGTGATACCGTCTACTTCTAATTCTTCTATTCCACAATACTGATTTCGCCAGCCTACTGGCACATAGAAATATCTTTTTTTCTCTATGTTGGCAAGTAAATGGGCAGGGATATCTTGATATTTTGGCATAATTACTGCTACATCTGTTCCTTGTTTTTTTAATTCCTTTGGAAGAGAACCAGCTACATCTGCCAGTCCTCCTGATTTTATAAATGGTACACATTCTGAAACTGCAAATAATACTCTCACGAATTCATCAACGCTCCTTGCACGGTTCCTTTTCTTACTACAAAAGGAGAAGTAGCAGTACCTGTCATCACTGTACCACTTTCAACTATAACATCCTTATCTAAAATCACTGAGTCCAAATGACAATTTTCTCCAATTGTGCATTTTTGCATAATAATACAATTCTTTAAACTAGAACCTTTTCCAACTTTCACAGCTCTAGAAATAATACTGTTGGTAATATCGCCTTCAATAACACATCCATTTGCTATCATTGAGTTTTTTACTTCACCCGTACTTGTATAGCGAGTAGGTGGCTCATCTTTCACCTTAGTAAATATTGGTCTCTCTTTTATAAAAAGCTGATTCCATACTTTAGATTTTAAAATATCCTTGCTTACATGATAATAACTAGATATAGAATTTATTTTTTCGGCATAGCCGTTATATTCATATTCACATATTTTTAACTGATTATTAATATCTATTACTACATCTTTCATACATGTATAACCCTTATCATCCCTTGAATGTATTAATTCAATTAGCTTTGATTTCTTGATTAGATATATTTCTAGGGAACTTCCATTATTGGTAATCTCCGTTATATCACAGCCAGAATCGAGATGACGTTCTAGTACAGGAGTAAAATTCATATTAAAAACGGTAAAGCAATTCGCAACTAATGCATATTCTTGCTTGCTTCTCTGAAAATAATCCATATTTGCTGAAAAATGATTAAAAGAACCTATACCACTAGTATTGGCATCATCCATTGATGCAGGAAAGAAAAATAAACCATCTCTTTTTCTATCTAAGTCCCAGTTTTTCCCCGATCCCAAGTGATCCATTAAAGAGCGGTACTGATACTTTGGAAAAATAGCAACACTTCCTATTCCAGAGTTCACCATATTGGAAAGAACAAAATCAATTAAACGATATCGTCCACCGATTGGAAGTGCAGCTAGTGTACGATGAGCAGTTAACTCTTCTAAATCTTCCATATGTGTTGTTGCATCAATTATGCCCAGCATTGATCTTATCATCTTAATCCCTCCTTCTAGTTTGTTAGGAAATCATTTCATTAACCATTTCTTCTGTTACTAGGACTACTTCATCTACGTCTTTATTTGGTTTAATGACCATTCCATCTGGTATTGTAATGTCAGAAGGGACAATAGCCTTCTCAATATAAACATTGTTGCCAATCTTAGCATCAGGCATTATTACAGAACTACGAATGATTGTCCCTTTTCCTACAGTAACCCCTTGAAAGACTATTGATTTTTCTAAATTCCCACTAATAATACATCCTTCATTTACCATGGACTCCTTAACCAGTGCATCATTAGAAATATATTGTGGTGGATGATTTGGATTTACGGTATAAATTCTCCAATTATAATCAGATATATTTAAATTACTAGTCTCATCCAATAAATCCATATTTGCTTCCCAAAGGCTTTGCACAGTTCCAACATCTTTCCAATATCCTTTAAATGGGTAGGCAACAACCTTTTTCTGTTTTTCTATTAATAAAGGAATGATATCTTTCCCAAAATCATGTGATGAATTTTTGTTTAAATTATCTTCTTCTAGTAATTCTTTTAATACCTTCCATTTAAATATATAAATACCCATAGAGGCTAAATTATTCTTTGGATGCTTTGGCTTCTCCTCAAATTCAATGATGTGCATATCTTTATTTGTATTCATAATTCCAAATCTACTAGCATCTTCCCATCCTACTTGAATGACAGAGATAGAGGCATCTGCTTGCTTTGAGATATGATATTCTAGCATCTCCTCATAATTCATTTTATAAATATGATCTCCAGATAAAATAAGAACATATTCAGGATCATATTGAGACAAGTAGTTCTGATTTTGAAATATGGCACTGGCTGTTCCCGTATACCATTTCACTTCGGAAGATTCACTATATGGAGGCAAAACAGTTACTCCTCCATTAACACGATCTAAGTCCCACGCACTTCCTATTCCAATGTAAGAGTTTAAAACTAGCGGCTGATATTGTGTTAAAACACCAACTGTTTCTATTCCAGAATTGGAGCAATTACTTAAGGTGAAGTCAATAATTCGATATTTTCCTCCAAAAGGAATAGCAGGCTTTGCTAGACTCTTGGTTAATGAATATAGCCTACTCCCCTTTCCTCCTGCTAGAAGCATTGCGACGCACCGTTTCTTTCCCATTTCCTTTTCTCCCCTTCCGATGTTGAACTGGACGTAAAACTATCATACTGAAAGCTGGTATTGTTAGCTGAACAGAAAAAGGTCTACCATGAAATTCTACATTTTCTGCTTTTATTACTTTTTTATTTATATAATTAGCTCCACCAAATCTATCAGTGTCACTATTTAATATTTCTCGGAAAGAGTTATTTAGAGGAACACCTATCCTATAATTTTCATATGTATGATAGGTAAAATTACAAATTACGACTAAATAATCCTCTTCTTTTTCAGCTTTACGTATAAAGGAGAATATCGATTGGTTTCTATTATTTACATCAATCCATTCAAAGCCTTCATTAACATGATCCAGTTGATACAAAGGCTTAGATCTTTTATAGATTTTTAGTAATTCTTTCATATACTCATTTGCTTTTTGGTGCATCTCATAATCTAGCAACATCCAATCTAACTGTTCTTTATCTTTCCATTCTGCAAAGTGTGCAAATTCATTTCCCATAAATAATAATTTTTTTCCTGGATGGGCAATCATATATCCTAAAAGAAGACGAAATTGAGCAAATTTTTGCCAATAATCTCCTGGCATCTTATCTACTAACGATTTTTTTCCATGAACAACTTCATCATGTGAGAAGGGCAGAACAAAATTCTCGGAAAATGCATAATGTAGAGAAAAGGAGACTTTATCATGTATATGCTTTCTATTAACTGAATCAGTTTCCATATAGGTTAAAATATCATTCATCCACCCCATATTCCATTTATAATGGAATCCAATACCGCCATAATGGACTGGAGCAGTTACTTGGGGCCAGTCAGTAGAATCCTCAGCAAACATCAAGACTGACGGATCATATTGACATACTGTTTGATTTAATTTTTGGAGGAAATCGATTCCGTACTGATTCACACTGTTTTCATTGGAATTTGGCCAATAAATTATATTAGAAACAGCATCTACTCTAAATCCATCGACATGAAAATACTCCATCCAAAAAATAGCGTTTGAAATAAGGAAGCTCTGAACTTCTTTTTTTCCTAAATCAAAATTTGCTGTTCCCCAAACGTAATTCTCGCGATCTAATGGATTGCCATAATCAAATTGACTCGTTCCGTCAAATTGATATAATCCGTGCGCATCCTTACAGAAATGACCTGGCACCCAGTCAAAAATAACTCCTAGTCCTTGCTGATGACACTTGTCGATAAAATACATTAAATCCTTAGGCTCCCCAAATCTGCTCGTTGCAGAGTAATAGCCTGTTCCTTGGTATCCCCAAGATATATCAAGGGGATGTTCAACTAAAGGCAGTAGCTCAATATGTGTAAATCCTTGCTCTATTACATAAGGAATTAATTCATCAGCAAGTTCTCTATAAGAATAAAGATCTCCATTCTCATGCATTCTCCAAGATCCTAAATGAACTTCATATATAGCTAATGGCTCATTTAGGGAATTCTTTTTTGTCTTTTTTTGTTTCCATTTTGAATCTTTCCATTTATAGCCTTCCAATGAATAAACAATAGAAGCTGTATGGGGTCTTAATTCGGAGAAAAAAGCATATGGGTCAGCCTTAAGAAGCACTTTTCCATCAGGTGATGTTAATTTATACTTATACATCGCACCTGTTAAATCCTTATTAACATTTAGAAGCCACACACCTTCTTTATTAATTCGTTCCAGTGAAAAACCTTCCCCATTCCAATTATTAAAATCCCCAACCAATTGAACAGATAGAGCATTTGGAGCCCACACACAAAAACTGGTGTAAACCTCTCCATTTTTATGATGAACATGGGATCCAAATAATCTATAACTCTCAAACAAGTTACCTTCGTGAAATAAATGTAGTTGAAATTCTGTTGGATATACTGTCTCCACTGTCATCCTACTTTCTATTACATATAATATTAAGTGACTAAACTTTACACTTTGTACATGCTAATTCCCTTTTTTTCAATTTCTAAAACAAATTACGACATTCATTACAATTGTACATAGAATTAAATTCGATTAATTTTAATATTCTATCAATAAAGTGTAAATCCTTTTTTGTTTTTAAAATTTTATGATACTCTAAAACTTTTTATGTTTAATTGACTAATTTAGATTGTGAATTTTTATCATAGATTTTGAATGATTAGGAATACTAAGAAGGATCTCTAAAAATAAGGAAGGTAACTTATTATGAGTAAAAGTGAAGAAGAATATCTGAATGAACAGACATCAAAAAATTATAATCCATTCTTTGAAGCACCGGACCAAAAAATACTTGCTGTTGACATGTTTAGAGGACCATATACTGGATTTCTTTCCGATTTTGATTTAAATAATCCAGGTAACAAATTATTTACAAGTGAGGATAAATGGGAAGAAAATTTAAAACGGGGAAAATTTTAATAACATCTAAAATTTCTTATTCTAATCACTTTAATGTTCCAACGGCTAACTTTCTTAAATCAATAAGGACCACCCGTGAGAACGGGTGGTTTTCTCTGCGGCTGAAAGCCTTTGTTACTGACCAAACCCTAAAGGGCTACTGAAAGGTTCGC
>NZ_JBQHVO010000074.1:0-21285 GCF_052064465.1 Niallia sp. HCP3S3_B10
AGGCACCCAGGGGCAGATGGGCTTCGCGCCCGTTCCCTACGATAAGTCAACATCGGCTCACTAACGTTCACCGTGTTTCCTTTATCTCAGGAAAGGTCGCTCCATCCCACACGCCCCTAAACGGGTACCTTGCGCTTTTCTATGATAATTCTTTTGGTTGTGGTAAAATAATGCATAGTTGGAGGGTGAATGATGAAACAAAAATGGAAGATTACAGAGAGTATTGTAAGAGAAAATGAACTGGTATTTCAATTGCAGGAGGATGCGAATTTAGAGAACACAAAGGCAAGTGGTCAAATGCTGGTTGACTCTGATTCTCTTGCGTTTATATATTTACTTGAAAAAGAAAATGAATATGTTTATCTAGAAATTCCAGAAATGGTGTGGAAGGATTGTAAAGTGGCATTAGAAGCAAATAATGCATTCTTTATTAAGGCTTTAAATGGGGAATTATTGCTTGAGAATTTTAAAGAGGAATTGGAATATTTAATTGAAAATATTCGAGGAAATGGAAATTATGGAGAGGATATGGAAAAAGCGGTTTCATCCGTTTTCCAATAAAATTTGTTGATTAGTTTTTTGCAGGTACAACGGCACAGTGAATGGGATAAATTAGGTGCTAGTCTTCCTGTATAGAGAACAAGAATAAATTAACAGATTTTCTATAAGTGAAATACCTCGTCTCAAAAAGAAACCTTGGAAATGAGGTGTTATATATGAAACAGTGGGATCAATTTTTGGCTCCCTACAAACAGGCAGTGGATGAATTAAAGGTTAAACTAAAAGGAATGCGACGACAATTTGATCATGAAGAGGAGCATTCTCCAATCGAATTTGTAACAGGGCGCGTAAAGCCGATTGCAAGTATATTAGATAAGGCGAATGAAAAAGGAATTCCTTTAGACAAATTAGAAACGGAAATGCAAGATATTGCAGGACTTCGTATGATGTGTCCATTTGTTGACGATATTATAAGAGTAGTTGAACTATTAAGACAAAGAAATGATTTTGAAATTGTAGAAGAAAGAGATTACATATTACATAGAAAAGAAAGCGGCTATCAATCCTATCATGTGGTAATTGTCTATCCAGTACAAACCATTACTGGGGAAAAGAAGCTCCTAGTTGAGATCCAAATTCGTACCCTTGCGATGAACTTTTGGGCGACGATTGAACATTCACTGAATTATAAATATAAGGGCCAATTTCCCGAAGATATTAAAATGAGGTTGCAGGGAGCTGCAGAAGCAGCCTTTCGTTTAGATAAAGAAATGTCCTTAATCCGTGGAGAAATTCAAGAAGCACAAGCTTTCTTTAATCGAAAAAAAGAAAATGACAAGAATAGTTAGTATTTTTTTCTTAAGTTAAAACAATAGAAATAAAAATATATATTCTGCATTTCTAAACTGAGAAGAGGAGCTACTAAACAATGAAATTTGCCGTAACCTCAAAGGGTGATTCAAAATCCGAAAACTTAGTGCAAATAATCAAACAATACTTACTTGATTTTGAACTTCAATATGATGAAGAAGAGCCAGATATTGTTATCTCTGTAGGGGGAGATGGAACACTTCTTTATGCATTTCATCGCTACAGCAATCGTTTAGACAAAACAGCATTTGTTGGTATGCATACAGGTCATTTAGGATTCTATGCAGATTGGACTCCAGCTGAATTGGAAAAACTAGTGATTGCGATAGCGAAAACGCCTTATAACATCATTGAATATCCAATATTGGAAGTGGTTGTACGATATCAGAACGAAGAGAAGGAAACGAGATACTTAGCATTAAATGAATCAACGGTGAAAAGTATAGAAGGAACCTTTGTCATGGATGTGGAAATGAGCGGTAAGCATTTCGAGCGGTTTAGAGGAGATGGTCTTTGTGTCTCAACACCTTCTGGAAGTACTGCCTATAACAAAGCATTAGGTGGGGCAATTGTACATCCTTCCATTGAAGCCATTCAGCTGGCAGAAATGGCGTCCATTAATAATCGTGTTTTTAGAACGGTTGGCTCCCCATTGATTTTACCAAAACATCATACATGTGTTTTAAAGCCAGTTAATGAACCGAATTTTCAAATTTCGATTGATCATTTGAATCTATTACATAAAAAAGTACATTCGATTCAATATCGTGTAGCAGAAGAAAAAGTACGGTTTGCAAGATTTCGTTCGTTCCCATTTTGGAAACGAGTACATGATTCTTTCATTTCTGAATAAGAAATAGACAGGAGCGATAGTTTGAGCTTTTTGTTAGAGTGGGTTATACAGCATGAAGCAGGCATTACCATTAAAGAATTTTTGAAAACACAACGTATCTCAAAGGCAGCTTTAACAGATATAAAGTTTAAAGGTGGAAAAATCCTGGTAAACGATCAAGAAGAAAACGTTCGCTATTTTTTAAAAAGGGATGATCATTTAGTTGTTCTCTTTCCGCCAGAGTTGCCTAGTAGTGGATTAATACCAGAATCCATTCCTTTAAATATAATCTTTGAGGATGAGTATATTCTTATCGTGCAAAAAAATGCTAGGATGAATACGATCCCTTCAAGAGAGCATCCTACAGGCAGTTTGGCAAATGCCTTAGTTGATTACTATAAAAAGCAGGGCATTGAAGCAACAACTCATATTGTTACACGCTTAGATCGAGATACATCAGGATTAGTACTTATTGCGAAGCATCGCCATATTCATCATTTACTGAGTGAGCAACAAAAAACTGGAGATGTAAAAAGAAAATATATCGCTATTGCAGAAGGGGAAATTTCTCCCTTACGTGATATAATTAATGAGCCAATTGGCAGGTGCCAAGACAGTATAATTAAAAGAGAAGTTCGAGAAGATGGGCAAACAGCCATTACCCATTATCAAGTCTTATCACAGGATGTAGATTATTCTATAGTAGAATTAACACTTGAGACAGGAAGAACTCATCAAATACGAGTACATCTTTCTTATAAAGGACACCCACTTCATGGGGATGACTTATATGGTGGGAAAAGAATCGATATTGATCGGCAAGCATTACATTGTTTTTTTATTAAATTTACACATCCAGTTTCAAAACAAACAATGACTTTTACAATTGATCTCCCGGACGATATGAAAAGGTTGAAGCAAAAAATGACAAAGAGTTAAGGATCGAAGACAGATCTCTAACTCTTTATTAATTCACTCACCTATCCTTGTTTCCTACTACCTCTTCATCAAAAGTACGGAATTTCTCTGCAAAAAAAGGCATACTGGATGGGACAGATTCGCTAGTTAGTTCTGGATATTTTAGTGCTGTTAATTTTCCTCCAAATACTGCGCCTGTATCAATGTTATAGGTACGATGGATTTCTCTTACATTGCTTACTGGTGTATGACCATAAACAATGATGGATTTTCCTTTATAATATTTAGCCCAATCTCTTCTTACAGGTGAACCGTCTCCATGTACCTCGCCTGTGATATCCCCATACAGTACGAATGTTTTTACTTTATTATGATATTGGCCAATGTAATCCTCCCGAATGCCAGCATGAGCAATAACAAGCTTTTGATTGTCAAGCACATGATATAATGGTGCATTCTCATATAATTCTTTAAACATTTTTCTTATTCTTTCCTGTTCTCTTTTATTTAATTGCTTCCATTCTTCTACGGTTGTTTCTAGACCATGGGCAATTTTCACATTTCGTCCTAAGAAAAAACGATACAATTTATCGCAATGGTTTCCAGGTACGTAATAAGCCAAATCCTTTTTGAGTAATAAATAAACAGTTTCTATTACAGCTAAGGAAGCAGGGCCGCGATCTGTTAAATCTCCAACAAACGCTAGTTTTCTCCCTGCTGGATGCTGTGGATAATTCTGATCCCATCTATAACCTAATTTCTCTGTTAAAAGTTTAAACTCCTCATAGCACCCATGAATATCTCCAATGATATCAAGCTTCATAAAATCCCTCTCTCCTTTATTCTCTTTTTTACTATACCCAATTGCTTTAGAGAGCATTTTGTTAATTGTTTCTGCTTTTGGGGAAAGATAAAAAAATAAAAGTGTCATGTCTAAATAAAAGACAAATCGTTAATCTTTTGTTACTATAAAAATCATATTGAAATTTTGAGGGCACTGAAAAAGTCTAGTTCTCCAAATTAAATGAGGTTTTATTTATTTGAAAGCAAATAATAAGTTGGTTTGGAGAGGTGTCCGCTCGACTCCTACGGGAGATGCGAGAAAGTCCGAGACCCTGCAGGAGCGTGAGCTGTGAAGCGGCTCGGCGCTCGCCCCGTGGAAAGCGAGCAGTAAGCCTCGGAAAACAAAAGCCTACACTAAGTTAGAATGGTTTGGTAACTACCGATTTACCAGGTAATTCACTTTTTCAGTGGCCACAAATTTTTAGGCTGATTTTTAAAGGCAGTTTTCTAAAAGATTGTTGTTTTTTCAATAGGAAAAAAGAATAAGTTGGAAAAATAGAGTAGCCGTAATATACGTAGACTCCAGTGGGATTATCGAGAGAGACGCTATTAAGATTCTGCATGAGCATAACGAGGGCACTGAAAAAGTATAGTTTCTCCAAATTAATTAAGGGTTTATTTATTTGAAAGCGAATATTAAGTTGGTTTGGAGAGGCGACAGCTCGACTCCTATGGGAGCTACGAGAAAGTCCGAGACCCTGCAGCAGGAACGTAGTAACGAAGCGGCTCGGCGCTCGCCCCATGGAAAGCAAGCTGTCGCCTCGGAAAACAAATGAAATACCCAAATTTAAAAGTCGGCCACCAACAATTATGATTAAATTGCAGTTACAAACTTAAACAGCCTTTTTAAAAGCTTATTGCTTTGACAAAGAAAAATAGCCAATTTTAAAAGAGAGGAGGAAGACAAGTGTCAGAGAAAAATTTAACGAATGAAGCACAGCGTAATGTAATTCTCCATTCTTTACAAAATGAAAACTTACAGGAATTTCGTAAAAATTTCCTTGAATTACATCCTTATGACCAAGCTTCATTTTTTAAGGAAATGGAGATAGAAGAGAGAACCAAAGTTTTTGAATACTTAGCTCCAAGTGAAATCGCAGAAATGTTTGAGAACTTAGAAATGGATGATTGGGAATATCAAGAGATTTTTGCTAAACTTATCCCTGATTATGTAGCAGACACTTTAGCAAATATGTCTGTAGATGATGCTGTAGATATATTAAATGTATTAGAAAAAGAGCAAGTAGAAAGCTATTTGGCAATAATGGAGCAACCAACTGCAACGAGCATTAAAGCACTTATGCATTATGAAGAGTCGACTGCTGGAAGTATTATGACAGTAGACTATATAAGTTTATCTGCAGAACAAACGGTAGAGACTGCTATGAATATTTTAAAAAGAGAGGCACCCAATGCAGAAACTATTTATTATATTTATGTAGTTAATGACCAAAAACAATTAGTTGGCGTGGTATCTTTACGAAGTTTAATTGTTAGTGGGAATCAAACGCTTATCAAAGATATTATGAATGACAGAATCTATTCTGTCTCTGTAAGTGAGGATCAGGAAGAAGTAGCTAGAAAAATGCAAGACTATGACTTTTTAGCCTTACCTGTTATTGATTTTCAAAAAAGATTGCTTGGGATTATAACAATTGATGATATTGTCGATGTTATGCAAGAGGAAGCTTCAGAGGATTATTCAAAATTCGCTGCGGTTTCCAATATGGATTTTGTTGACCAGCATCCTTTCTCTGCAGCAAAAAAAAGGCTCCCATGGCTAATTATTTTATTATTTCTTGGCATGTTTACTGCAAGCCTTATTGGTCGATTTGAAGAAACACTCAATCAAGTAGCAATCCTTGCTGTATTTATTCCACTGATTGCCGGAATGGCTGGGAATACAGGAACGCAAGCTTTGGCAGTTGCTGTACGTGGGATAGCCACAGGAGATATTGGCAAGGAAAATAGCTGGAAGCTAATTGTAAGAGAAGCAGGGACTGGGCTCATTACTGGAACGATATGTGGCATACTAGTTACGATTGTGGTGTATGTATGGAAGGGTGATTTATTTCTCGGAATTCTAGTTGGAGTTTCAATCCTTGGAACACTGATAGTAGCAACGATTGCTGGTGCAATCATCCCTCTTATTATGCACAAATTTAATATAGACCCAGCTGTGGCCTCAGGTCCATTTATTACAACAATTAATGACATTATTAGTATTTTGATTTATTTTGGTATGGCAACTATGTTTATGAGTTATTTAACGAATTAGAGGAAAAAAGGAGGGATAGCGATGGAACACGGTGCTTCTTTCGCATCACTAGTTATCGTAGTTACGGTGGCTCTATTAACACCAATTATTTTGCAACGACTAAAATTGAATATTATTCCCGTAGTTGTGGCAGAAATTCTGATGGGTTTAATTATCGGGAAAAGTGGGTTTAACCTTGTAGAGCAAGATATGTGGCTAGAAACTCTATCGACTTTAGGGTTTATCTTTTTAATGTTTTTAAGTGGTTTAGAGATAGATTTTTCTGCTTTTTCAAGTAGAAAAAAAAGAGAGACATTGCCTAATGGGAAATTAGAGCCTAAATCATTTCAGACGGCAATAATTATTTTTGTGGCAATTCTCCTACTATCAATCGGATTAAGTTTTTTGTTTGTACTAGCTGGATTTGTTGATAGTGCATTTTTAATGACCATTATTATCGCAACTATTTCTTTAGGAGTAGTAGTTCCAACTTTAAAAGAAGCAAACATCATGAAGTCCGTTATTGGGCAAATTATTTTGCTTGTAGCAGTAATTGCTGATTTAGTCACAATGATTTTACTTGCTGTATTTGCTTCTATTCATGAAACAGGAGGGAATACTTGGCTATTATTAATTCTTTTTATAGCAGGTTTAATTCTTTACTTTGTTGGTAGAAGAATAAAAAATAATAAATTTATGGACACTCTTTCTAGAGGAACAGTACAAATAGGCACAAGAGCAGTATTTGCATTAATCATCTTTCTTGTCGCTTTATCAGAATCTGTTGGAGCAGAACATATTTTAGGTGCTTTCTTAGCAGGAGTACTTGTGTCCCTATTATCACCAAATGAAGAATTGGTTCACCAGTTAGATTCATTTGGTTATGGATTTTTAATACCTATTTTCTTTGTGATGATTGGTGTTGAAATGGATATCTGGTCGTTATTTACAGATCCTAAACTATTATTATTTATTCCTTTACTATTAATGGCGTTATTAGTAAGTAAGCTGTTACCAGTCTACTATTTAAAAAAATGGTATGATACAAAAACGATTGTGGCTTCTGGATTTTTATTAACATCAACTTTGTCACTCGTTATAGCTGCATCTACAATTGGAGAACGTTTAAATATAATAACACCTCAAATGAGTGGAATCTTTATTTTGGTTGCCATTATATCTTGCATTATTTCGCCGATTTTGTTCAAGAAAATGTTCCCAAAAGATGTAGCACAAGAAAAAGTGATAAATGTTTCTATTATTGGAGTAAATCAAGTTACTATGCAAGTTTACCAAGAATTGAAATCATCTCTTTATAATGTAACTTTCTATCATAAAAAACAAGAAAAGCAAGATTTTCAAATTGCAGACTCTTTATTTGAAATCATTGAGTTGAACAATTATTCAGAGGAGATTCTACGACAAACAGATATTTGCTCAGCAGATATAGTTGTGATTTCGACAGGAGATTCCTTCTTAAATGCTGAAATGAGTCTCTTGATTAAAAGAGCAGGGGTAGATCGAGTGATTTGTCGTGTGGAAAATATGGAGATGGAGGAGGAATTACGCAGAGAAGATATAGAAGTATTTTCTATGTTGACATCTACGAAAGCATTATTAACTGCATTAATTCAGTCTCCAAATATATTTGCACTACTTGGAAATACAGAGACATCCCTACATGAAATAATATTAAGAAACAAAGAATTTGAAGGAATGTCTTTGAGATCATTCCCGTTTACTGGAGATGTCATTTTCGTCCGAATCTTTAGAGGATCTGATTTTGTCATCCCTCATGGAGATACAGAGTTACAACTTAATGACCATCTACTTGTAACTGGATCACATGAATATGTAACAGAATTAAAGAGACAGTTGGAATTTAAATTTTAATTAAGTATCGTTAGGTTATTATAGGCGGGTAAATTATTTAATAATTTTTGCAGTATGAGAAAGGCTTGAAAGGTAAAGGAAAGACGACGGTGTCAGTGCCCATTTCAGCAAAAAGAAGGACAAAAGGGTAACAGAGAAAGCGCCTCTAAGCCCTTTTTAGTAAAAAGAAGGACAAAAGGGTAACAGAGAAAGCGTCTCTAAGCCCTTTTCAGCAAAAAGAAGGACAAAAGGGTAACAGAGAAAGCGCTTCTAAGCCCTTTTTAACAAAAATGCTAAGCTAAAATCCCAAAAAAGCAACAGATAATAACGACGATACGGTAAGCTAATGACAAAAATGACGAAAGTGCCTATTGTATGAGTGCTTTCTTTTTTTATTTTTTTGTAGTAAAATTAGTACTAGGTACTAATAACTTGTAATAGTATATAGGAGGAATAAGAATGACTTTTTCATTAAAGGGCAAAACCTATGTTGTCATGGGTGTTGCAAATAAAAGAAGTATTGCGTGGGGAATTGCAACTTCCTTGCATAAAGCTGGTGCTCGATTAATTTTCACTTATGCAGGGGAAAGATTAGAAAAAAGCGTTCGTGACCTTGTTGCTACTCTAGATTCATCAGATAGTATTGTATTACCTTGTGATGTTACTAATGATCAAGAAATTGCCACTTGCTTTGAAGCAATAAAAAAAGAAGTTGGGACAATTCATGGGATTGCTCACTGCATCGCTTTTGCTCATAAAGAAGAATTACAAGGCGACTATATGAATACAACAAGAGACGGTTTTTTACTTGCGCATAATATTAGTTCCTATTCATTAACCGCGGTTGCTAAAGAAGCAAAAGGCTTAATGACAGAAGGCGGAAGTATTGTTACATTAACTTATTTAGGCGGAGAGCGTGCAATTAGAAATTATAATGTAATGGGTGTTGCAAAAGCTTCCTTGGATGCAAGTGTTCGTTATTTAGCTGCTGATTTAGGAAAAGAAGGTATTCGTGTAAACTCTATTTCCGCAGGGCCAATTCGCACATTATCTGCAAAAGGAATTAGTGATTTCAATTCCATTTTAAAAGAAATCGAGGAGCGTTCTCCACTTAGAAGAACAACAACTCCAGAAGAAGTAGGAGATACAGCATTGTTCTTGTTTAGTGATCTAGCAAGAGGAATAACTGGAGAGAATATTCATGTAGATTCAGGTTTCCACATTGTTGGTTAATTCAATTAAAGACAACTCATCAGCTGATGGGTTGTCTTATTTTTTGACCAAACCACTTCGTCTTTCCACGTACACTTCTTTTCATTTTTTGATAATTAAAGTTACGTATTAGGCAAATCATGCATACATTAGGATGAATCCTATAAAAAATATGGTTAATGTTTTAGGAGGTGAAAATTGTGTACAGTGAGAATAGTAAGCCTTATCTTTCTCAGTCTGGTACCAAAAAGATGGAAGGCAATATGCAAGTAAGCTATTCTGCAAAAATTGCTAAACAGAAGCAATACAAAGAACTGATGGAGAAAAAGCAAAAAGAAGAAATGCTCCAAGAGATCAAAGAAACAAAAGAGCTCTCAAAAGAAGGAGCGGAAAAGCAAGCCTCCACAATGAATACCCAGGAACAAATGCAAAATTATCAGGAGCAGCAAGTGGAAAAATCTCCAAGAAAACCTGCCTTTAAACGGTTAAAAAGCTTTAAAGAGATGGAGATAGTCGAGAAATTAGAGTACTTACTTAATTTTCCTAAGCAGTTGCCACCAGTCCCGTGTATTGTTATAACGGCTAATGAGAATATTCGTGGATTTATAGTTGGTTTAACAGACGGAAATGTTGATATAAAACTAATGGATCAGTCGATCGTCACCTTAAAAATAGCTGTGATTCAAGAAGTAAGAATGATTGGTATTTAATTAATTCATCGCATTAATGGAGTTATTTCAAATTAGATGGTGTATAAATATATTACATACAGTAATCTACGAAATTGGTTACTGCTAATGATATATTTATAACCGTTCATTGATTTGGAATAACTCCTTTTTCTTTTGGTAATTTATCAACATTCGGAGTTTAATGTTAATATTAAATTAAACGAATATAAAAGTATTGAATTAGGTAAACTTTGGTAGATTGAGAACTGCGGAAAAAAGGATGAATTAAATTCTTTAACTAGATATATTGAAGGAAAAAATAATAGCAAAAAGGGAGACATTTTATGACTACTTCAAAAAAAATTTTAAGAACATGCGATAAGGGACACAAATACTTTAAAAGCAGCGATTGTCCAACCTGCCCGATTTGTGAGACAGAACGCAAACCTAATAATGGATTTCTTTCATTGCTATCGGCACCAGCAAGACGTGCATTGGAAAACAATGGGATAACATCGCTGAAGGAGCTATCAAAATATAGCGAGAAAGATATTTTGCAATTTCACGGAATGGGACCAGCTTCTTTACCAAAACTTAGGTCTGTATTAAAAGAAAACGGGTTATCATTCAAAGACTAAACACAAGGATTACTAATCAAACAAGGCGTTTTTGACAAATTCAGTATTTTTTCCTCCCTATGATAGATGCCTTCTCTTGAAAAAGATTAGCTTTATAATCACCGCTTATCATACTGAGAGGGGAATGAAATGCGTTTTTGCTTTGAGATAATATGTAATTTTGAATTCTTTTTAAAAAAAATTTCACCACATAATCGAAACTGCTTATTATGCGGCCCCCCTTTTATTGTCCAATATTCAACAAATTTGTGAATCGAGATGATTAGGTTTGTCTTGTAACATGGTAACTCCTTTCCGTGCATAAAATGTAATGAAAAAAAAGAAAGGAGTAAACATAAAAATGGAGGAGCCATGATAGACGTCCTCCGAGGGTAAAGCATATAAATTTTATCGTTATTAGTCACAAACATTTAAGTCAACGTCAGCGATACATTGAACTGCGCAGAAGCATTTTAAGTCAACTGTAATGCAGCTTGAAGTGCGAACAAAACCTTCTAATTCACAAATTTTGCTTAAATCGATTCCTTTGTGTCCAACGATATCAAGTGTTTCTCCGTCTTTACCGATTGGAGCAAGTACTCTTAATACTGCACAGCAGTTATCAAAAACATCCTCTACTCGGAAAAAGATAGAAACGCAGTTGCAGTCTGAACCTGTATAAAATGCATGGAATGGAGAGCCATCAGCAGAACTTAAAACGAATACACGAGTATCAGCTTTTTTACGCTTTGTTGGAGATACAAGTGATCCTAGTGGCTCTGAGAAACAGTTAGTTTCGCATTCGCAAGTGTCTTCAGCGTTATCTTGGATATCTTTAATGGCACGAACCACTTCGCAAACACAGCTGGATGTACCGTAAATATCTTCTTTTTTTCCACAACCCATAATTGTTTTCCTCCTTGTTTGTTTCTTTCTTTATGTTTCTTACATTACTAACATATTGCCGAAGAGCCTTATGGGTTACGGACAAACGCCTTTTTTCTCAAAATTTGGGCATCTGACTATCCGTTTACTATTTCTTGGTCGATTGGAGGGGAGAATCTAGATGGATATCCAATGGATGGAGTTTTTTTTATTAATTTTGGCAAGCTTTCGTCTAACGAGATTAATTGTTTTTGATCGAATCACAGAATCTTTCCGTAAGTTGTTTTTAGATGAAGTAGAGGAACAGAATAATGATGGGCAAACAGAAGTTTATATAGTTCCTAAATCTGGAAAAATCCGTGGTTTCTTTGGAGAGTTAATTAGCTGCTATTGGTGTACTGGTGTGTGGGTCGCAATCTTCCTTACCCTTTTATATTATATCTTTCCAAGCATTTGTGGACCTTTTGTGCTTGTCTTTGCGATAGCAGGAGGAGCTTCCTTAATTGAAGCTATCTTACAAAGAGTGTTTGTTGATTAACTGCATTAGGTAGGCTAGTTGTTTACACATGCATTTCATTCCGTCATACAATGTGTTAAGGCACGTTTGAGAACAGTGTTTTTATTCGTGTATAGATATTATTATTGGAGGGATTGAGTTGCTGGAGAAAAAAGTATTTAAAGTAAAAGGGACAGAAAAGCCGAAAGCAACAACTAAAACAAAAAAGAAAAAATCAGGATGTAATTGCGGAAAAAAATCTGCAAAATAAGGAGAATACCCGACTTTGAGCGGGTATTTTTTATTTTAAAAAAGAGTTTGTAAAAATTGGATTTTAATTGTTAGAGAAACCTCTAATAATTAAAGCTTAAAAAGAAGAAAATATAAACATCAATTCATCATTTACATAGGAAGGGAAGAATATGACGAATAAAAAGCACGCTTTTTTGATATTGATTTTTAGCTTATGTGTTTTCTTAACTGGTTGTGAGAAAGAAACGCCGAATAGCAGATGGTCTATGCTGAAAAAGGTAGATCCAGAACCAGTTGTTATCTATACAGAATCCGACGAAGTAGGTCAAAAAGAATTGGTCCAAGGGATAAAGGAAGAAACAAATACCATTTCGTCCATTTATGATGTAGCAGTAGTTAAAGGCAAGAAGGATACGTTAGTAGCCTATAAAGTGAAACAGATGGCTCGTTTTAAAATGAAAAGTATTGAAAAAGAATTAACGGAAAAGCTGGAATCTAAATATCCAGAGGAGAAATTTACGGTTTCTAGTGACTTTAAAATTTTCTTAGAGACAATGCGCTTAAGGGATAAAATCCAAGATTCGGAATTTAGTGAAGAAAAAGCAGACAAGCGTTTGAAAGAAATTATTAAATTAAATAATGAGTTAACGTAAGGAGGGGATAAAATGGCAGACAGTAAGAAAAAAAACAAAACACCAGAGCAACAGCAATATGAAAAATTTGAACAACAATATGAAACAAAACGGCCGGTTTTAAAAAATTGCATAAAGGCATTTTTTGTCGGCGGATTAATATGTATGATTGGCCAGATTATTTCTTATTTCTACATTTACTTTTTCCATTTTACAGAACAAACATCAAGCAACCCTACAACAGCTACAGTCATATTTCTTTCGATGTTATTAACTGGTTTTGGTATTTATGATCGTTTGGGCCAGTTTGCAGGAGCAGGAAGTGCTGTACCTGTATCAGGATTTGGTAATAGCATCATTTCAGCAGCGATTGAACATCGTACAGAAGGATTTGTACTTGGAGTTGGGGGAAATATTTTTAAGCTCGCTGGTTCCGTTATTTTATTCGGTGTATTTTCAGCCTTTGTGGTCGCGCTTATTAAAACAATATTCATTCTAATGACGGGGGGATTCTAATGCTTCAAGGTAAACAGTCCTGGGTATTTCAAAATCATCCAGTAATAAAAGCTACCGGCGTATCAGGAGGTCCCTTTGAAGCAAATGGAAGGTTAGCTAATGATTTTGATATTTTACATGATGATTTATGGATGGGGAAAACCTCTTATGAACAGGCTCATCGGATCTTACTAGAGGAAGCTGCACAGACAGCTTTAAAAAAAGGGGAAGTAAAGCCAAAAGATATCCAGTTTTTTTTAGCTGGTGATTTAATTAATCAAATTACCCCTTCAAGCTTTGCGGCAAGAGACTTGAAAATCCCTTATTTCGGTTTATTTGGTGCCTGCTCTACATCTATGGAAGGTCTTGCTCTTGCTTCCTTCATGGTGAATTATCAGGGTGCTACGAATGTATTAACAGGTGCCTCTAGTCATAATGCAGCGGTTGAAAAGCAGTTTCGTTATCCAACTGAATATGGTGGGCAAAAACCACCGACAGCACAATGGACTGTAACTGGTGCAGGTGTGGCGTTAGTGACAAGTAGACAATCAGATGGGCAATTACCTTACACAACCTCTGCCACAATTGGCAAAGTGGTTGATATGGGATTAGCAGATCCATTTAATATGGGGGGAGCAATGGCTCCAGCAGCTGTAGATACAATACTTGCACACTTTCAAGATTTAAAAATTGATCCCTCTCACTATGATTTAATTGTCACAGGTGATTTAGGAAGAATCGGGAGAGAAACCGCGATAGCTTTATTAAAAGAAAAAGGATTGAGTATAGATGAAAATAAATTTAAAGACTGTGGGTTATTGGTTTATACAAAAGATCAGCCGGTCCAATCTGGAGGAAGTGGAGCGGGATGTTCAGCAACTGTGCTCTATGGACATTTATTAAATGAAATGAAAAAAGGCACCTACAAAAGGATTCTTCTAGTCGCAACAGGTGCGCTTCTTTCCCCATTAACCGTGCAACAAAATGAAACGATACCTTGTATCGCTCACGCTGTATCGATTGAAATTTAATAAATCAGTAGGATAATTTCTTTCCTACTGATTGTCGCATGGAAGAAATATAGGAAAAAGGAGGAATAGGGATGCTCCCAATGTTTTTTTGGGCCTTTGTTATAGGAGGTATAATTTGTGTTATTGGACAGCTTATGTTTGATGTTGCTAAGCTAACTCCTGCACATACGTTAACAACATTAGTCGTAGTAGGTGCGGTACTGGATGGATTTGGATTATATGAGCCATTTGCTGATTTTGCAGGTGCAGGTGCTACCATTCCGATAACGAGTTTTGGAAATGCATTAGTACATGGAGCAATGCAAGAAGCTGAAAAGCATGGCATTGTTGGTGTATTAACAGGGATGTTTGAAGTAACGAGTTCAGGGATATCTGCGGCTATTATATTCGGTTTTATCGGTGCTCTAATTTTTAAACCAAAAGGGTAATAATATGTGAAAATTCTTTATTTTTTGATTAATGGTAGGAAATTTATGATAGTTCCTTATGCATGGAAAGTAAAGGAATGGACACTCATGACAATCGTACATTCTATTCGTTATTAGTAGCTTGCCTATACATAAACTTCAATTCTCCATATTCTGATAATGAGTACAAGGAGAAGCGAGGTGAAGTAGGAATGTGTTATGGCGGATATGGCTATGGTGGCGGCTATAGCGGAGGAGGAATCTCTTCTTTTGCTTTAATCGTTGTTTTATTTATCTTGTTAGTAATCGTAGGAGCTAGCTTCTACAACTAATCATTGGAAAAGGGGGCTCTCTTTTAAAGAGAGCTCCTTTTATATTTTTGAATTTTAGTATGGAGCTCTCAGTATGGAGCTCTCAATAGCAATAACCTGCTACGCCTCTTAATCATTTTTGCCTTTTCTCTTCACCGGGTTTTCACCTTTTTTCTATTGCTTCATACAATGTAAAGTAGCTCACCTAAGGAGGAAACACGTGTATGAACAATAATTTCTTTAAAAACATAGAATCAAAAACTGGCGTAAATATGAAAGATATTTTGGAACTAGCAAATTCCTTACAAAACGCAAATTTTAAAGATGAAAAAACAGTGAGAAGTGTTATTCGAAGAGTATCACAAATTGCTGGTAAATCTGTACCAAAGCAAACAGAGGATAAAATAGTTGAATCTATTGTAAAAGACGGCAAGCAGCTGGATTTTAATACGCTATCTAAAATGATTAACAAAAAGTAAGAGGAAAACGGGTAACTGATCAAAATCTCTGAAAAGTTACCCTATTTTTTGTTTGTCCAATGAACAATAGTGTTTTACGATGGCTTTTAAAATTAATGTAATTGAACAAAAGGAGACATCGACAAGGGCGATAAAAAACGTGATTCCTTAGCTTTTTTTCCTCTTAGATACATAGGAATGGACAGAAATAGTTCTTTTTGTGCCCTTGTCATCGCAACATAAAGAAGCCGACGCTCTTCTTCAAGGGGGAAAATATTATTATTTCGGAATGACTCTAATGCAAAGTCATGAGGGATAGACCCATCAACCGCACCGAGTATATAAACGGTTTTATACTCTAATCCTTTTGCACGATGAATAGTACTTAAGGTAATTACGTTGGATTCATTTTTATATTGCTTGCGTAATTCTTCATTCATCGCCATCATATGATCCGTATATTGCACAAATTCTTTAATGGAATTAAATTTTCGTGCAACGACCTTTAAATCGCGAATATCGTCAGACCCTTTATCCCATTGATTCCCTTCATTTCCTCGTTTTTTAATAAATTCCTGAAAGCCTAATTCTTTTTCTATATAATTAATGGCATCAAGCGGAGAACGATTTATTAATCCCTTTAATGTATTTGGAATTTTTTTTAGCTTGCTTTCTTGAAAGGCAAACCCTGTTTTAATAAAATGGAGGCAATCTAAAAAGCTGCAATCTTCTAAAATACTCGTTGCTTTAATATCCTGCAAAACGGATTTTTTCAAAAAGAGAGTAGGCAGGATATCACCAACAGCTTGTTGGTTATCTGGATCATCAATGAGTTTTAAATAGGACAACATGCTTTTTACGATAAACCTTTGGTAGAAGGAACCAGTATCCTGTTCCAATCTAAATGGTAAACTAGAGGATGCTAATCGCTCAAACATGGCACGACTATTCGTGTTTGTACGAAAGAGAATTGCAAAATCCCTTGGCTCATAACCTAATTTTATCTTTTCCTGAATATCTGTCAAAATCATCGTCGCTTCTTCTTCTTCGTCATAAGGATAGAACCCAATTGGGGGCTTTCCTGAATATCCTGTAATCATTTTTTTAGCACGTCTCTTTGTATTTTTGCTAATGGTTGATTTTGCTGCAGATACAATTTCTTGTGAAGAGCGGTAATTATAATCGAGAATAATTGTCTGTGAATTTGGATAATCTTTTTCAAAATCTAACAGGTATTTTGGATCACTGCCTCGAAAAGAATAGATAGATTGATCATCATCACCCACTGCATAAATGGATTTAGCTGAACCTGCCATTAGCTTTATCCACTCATATTGCACTTTATTTATGTCTTGAAATTCATCTAATAAGAAATGAGTAAAGCGTTTTTGATAGGTTGCTAAAATAGCTGGGTTATCCACAAAAAAACGATAGCCGCCAAGAAGCATATCATCAAAATCATATAGATTTCGTTGTTGTTTTTTCGTCTCATAGCCGGTATATAACTGTACAACTTTTTGTTCCCAGTCATTATCAGGCTCCACATTATTGGGGGATAGCATGCTGTTTTTCCAGGCGCTTATTAATTGAAGGGCTGCATCAAATGGGAAGTCTTTCTCATCCATTTGCTCTTCCCTTGCTATTTCCTTTAATAAAAGCTCTCTTTGCCAATTACTGCTTAGTAGTTTATTACGTTGCCATTTTTCTCGTTCATGAAAAATCAATATTTGATAGAGAATACTATGGAAAGTTCCAGAAACAATCTTTTGTACTACACTTTTGTTCATCATTGGGTAGTGTAATAATCGTTCCTTCATTTCGTTTGCGGCTTTATTGGTGAAAGTAACGAGCATAATTGTCGACGGATCAACTTTTTTCTCGTGAATTAGAAAAGCGGCTCGCATTGTTAATACTCGCGTCTTACCACTTCCTGCTCCTGCTAGAATAAGAATCGGTCCCTCGTCGATTGTAACAGCTTTACTTTGGGTAGCATCAACTGAATAACCGTTTTGCGCGAGCATATTTAAATAAGATTCCTTTGGATAAGTAACTGGTAGACTATTCGCTAATTCAGATGTATGAATCGTTGCTTTAATAGTCATAGGCGGTTTAAAAGTTGGGCTTTCGGTAACAATTTTTAAAATACTTCTGCTCTTTGGTAATCGAAATCCATTTGTTTTTTCATCGTCTATATCAATGGTAGCAGCTTGTTCTTCCTGAACATTGGATAAGTCTTCTGTCGCACATGGTTGTTTAGAAGAATAATGATAAAAATAGGGAGCACTCTTTATTCCTAAATAAAGCTTTACCGCCTCTCCACATACAGTGCAGGCAAGAAGCCCATTTTTGCCAGCTTCATAAACTTTCTGCAATTCTTGTCTATCAATTGTATTTAATGAAATGAATCTATCATAATTTAAAGCTGTTAACATAGGAAACCTCGAATCTATTTTTAATACATCTATCCATATCTGTTGTGAAATAATATCTATCATATCAAAAACAAAGGATTGTTTAAAGTGTAGAAAAATGGTTTAACATGTGGGAAAGAAGGGAAAAGATTCTATATATAGAAGGAAAGGACTGATTAAGATGGGATATATCTTACCAATCACTCATTTTCAAGCAGAGCAGTATGCGGTGAGAGATATTGTCAGCAAAACAAAAATCTATAAAAAAGAAGCTACATATCCTGTGGCCAAGATTGCTAATCTTCCAGCTAATCAAGAGGAGAAATCTTCTTCCAAGCCTTTTTCTCCAAAAAACAACATGCATGAATTAAAAGTAGCCAATGAGCAGCTAATTGCTCAATTAACTGGAAAGGGTACTTATTTTCATGCACAAGTATAAAGGAAATTACTTCATATCATAGCTCTGTACATATAAGGGAGAGCCTTCGCGCCATTCTGCATAAAGGATATCTTTATAAGATGGAATATTTTGGCTGTTTAATTCTTTCATTAATTGGTCCTCGGACCAGCCTATTCGAGGTAAGTTTTCTCTTATGATTTCACCATCTAAAATGACACTTATCGGAAGTGAAGTGGTTTCAATTGGTATTTTCATATCTTGCTTAGTCGGATTTGAATATGCAGATTTCTTTAATACACTTATGGTGCCGTCCGTTTCTAAAATAGCATAAGCACACTCGGCAATCGAAAATACATCTTTTGCACGGAGTAAATGTTGTAACTGGTTTATATCCAAATGGTTTTTCTTAAGTTCATGAAAATCAATTTTGCCTTTATTTATAACAATAGATGGCTTTCCTTCGAATAGCTGTCTAGTTTTTCGGAATTTTTGTGTAATAAATTCTGTAACATAGATTAAAGCTCCCCAAAGCAGGATAGAATAGGTAATTTCTTTAATTCCTGTTTCTGTATCATACATAGCATTCCCTACAAGCTCCCCTAGTACCAAAACAGAAACAAAGTCAAAGGTAGTAATCTGAGTGATTTGGGTTTTTCCTAAGATTTTTGTTAAAAGAAGCAACAAAAAATACCCGATAATAAGTTCACTAAATATATGTTTGAATTCCATGCAACCCACCCTTTCCAACATCTATTTTAGGCAAATCCATGAAAGTTAAACCTAAAGCTTTAGGTTGTAAATAAAAAGGCTGCCCAATTATGATGCTATAATCGATATCCTTTTAGAGGAAAGATTGCATCTTGGGACAACCAAATAACATTATAATTTTTTTATCATTGTTTTATGAGGAATACCGGCATCTAAAAATTCCTCGGAAATAACTTCATATCCTAGTTTGCTATAAAATGGAATAGCATGTGTTTGAGCATTAAGCTTTAAAGCAGGAGTACCGTTATTTAAGGCATATTCTTCTATTTTATTCATGACCGCTTTCCCAGCGCCACCTTTTCGATTGGTAGATAGGATACATATTCTTTCCACTTTTCCATACTCATCGAATGATCGATAGCGACCAGCACCTATTGGTTTTTTATTGTCATCATAAAGTACAAAATGTGTACTGTTCTGTTCGAATTCATCTATTTCTTCTTCGACTGGTACATGTTGTTCTTTTACAAATACTGTTTTACGTACAAAGTATGCATCTTCTAATTCTTTATCTGTTTTCACGACGATTACTTCCACTTTTTCACGATTCCTTTCCTAACCTAAAAGTTTCATAAACAGTCCATGATCCATTTTCCAATTCATAAAGCAAATGGAAGCGGTCTGATTTTTCCTCAAAATGAAAGTTTTGCATCCGTAAATTGCTGTATAAATCCAAATGCTCATCACTCGATAAATTTTGGCCAAGAGTAATATGTGGAACAAATGGATGCTCTGGACTAACTCCCAATGTACTAATTAGCTCTTGATGAAGGTGTTCTAAATCAGAATTTGGTTCAATCTTTAAATAGACCACATTGCTGACGGGTTTAAAAGAACTTACTTTTGATACTTTTATAGGAATAGAATGATAATGACTTGCAATCGTTGCAAGTTTCTTACTTACTTCTCCAATTTCTTCGTTTCCCGCTTCAAAATCACCAATTAATGTAATATGTGGCGGGATTAAAGCATACTTCGGATCATATCGTTTACGAAGGGAATTGGCCAAATCCTGCAAGTCTTTTCCAGGAAAAATAGCAATACCATATTTCATTTGATGGACCTCCATTTCATTATAAAAACATTATTTAAAGATATAGAAAATGGACTATCTATTATTACGATTTCAATGTTCTATATGTAAGATATTATAACAAAATTATTCTTTTAAGTTCAAAGATTTCAGAAAAAATCTAATGTTTAGCAAGCAACCCCTCATGTCTTTATACGAGGAGTGACTTTCACGATTGCTTAAAAAAGCTAAACGAAATTAGTTTCCAATTAGGAAGGAAACATTCTTATTAGCATTTTGGCTATATATGGTTGCCAATGCTTCCATGTATGATCTCCATCAAATTCTTCAAAAGTATAATCAGAGTTTGTTGATTTAAGATGATGCGCCATCTCTCTATTTGGTGTAAGGAAATCTTCTGTTGTTTGGATTGTTGTCTTTACGGCAGTTTCACCTGTACCTATAATATGATCAATTTCTAGTAAATGATAGGAATCGAACTTGCGAACGGCTTGTAATACCTTCTCATTTACTAATGGAGATTGCAGCAAGAGTTTGCCAAAGGTATGTGGATATTTTAATGCAGTCATTAAGGATACGGTAGCGCCTAATGAATCTCCAATCAGCCCACGTCCTAATCCCATATGATAAGTTGGAAACTGTTCATCTAGATAAGGAACAAGTTCATGTGCCAAGAAGCGGATATATGCTGTATTTTGAGGGCCATCTGGATGATATTTTTCCCGACGATCATGGACAGACGAATAAGGGACTCCAACAATGATAGTCTCCGCTATTTGATGATTTGCATGTAATTCATCAGCCACTCTTCCAATTCGACCGAATTGAAAATAATCTTTCCCATCCTGTGCGATTAGCAAATGGTATTTATAAAGAGGGGAGAAGGCAGGAGGAAGATAGATTAGTAATGTTATTTCTTCGCCTAATTCTTTGCTAAATAAAGTTTCCTCTTTTATTATAGAAAAGAAAACCCTGGGCTATGCCTAGGGTTCCAAAAAGCTTACAGCGTGGTATTAAAAAAGCTTCCTCAAGGTGCTAAAATATTTTTGGTTCGCCAACCGAAAATAAATAGCCAGGAGGAAGTCCTTATGTCAAAAGACAATAATAGTTTAG
>NZ_JBQHVO010000075.1:0-20923 GCF_052064465.1 Niallia sp. HCP3S3_B10
CCTCGCTGCGCTGCGGGGTCTCAGCCTTTCCTCTATTTCCCGCAGGAGTCGACCGTCCTCCGCTCCATTTCACTTCATTTTTAAACCTTTTTCTAAAATATAAATACGAACGATCATGTAAACTTACCGCATAATCGTTCGTATTTATTGTTAGCTGAAATGTTTATGTCCCAGCCTCTTAATTAAAAGGCTATTTAGCAACCTTTGCTGAACTATCATTCACAGATTTTTTAAAGCCTCTCGTCGACTAAGTGGCTTTAAATCGTTGAAAGAAACGAAATCTCTCACAGCTACGGGATTCGTTTTTGCATATTCTCGCAGTACCCATCCTATTGCTTTCTGGACAAAAAATTCGTCACTATCAGCTCTAGAAAGAATATATTGAAACAAACGTTTTTCATCTGTTCTCTTCTTATAGTAAAGTTGATATAGCAATGCCGATCTTTGTAACCAAAAATTATCATCTACAATCCATTGATCTGCATATTGAGCTATTAGTTCTGGATAGATTGTGAACAGATTACCCATTATATGTGGAGAAAGCACATCCACCGTATCCCACCATGATTTTTTCACTAATAACGAACTTAACCATGGCATATCATCTGGGGTAAGCTCTTTTTTTACTTTTTCAAGAATATCAAGAGCTGCTTTTTGATACTCTCTTTCTGATCGTTCCCACAATATAAAAATAATACCTTTTAAGTTTTCTTTTGTTGGGACTCCATATTCACGAAAGAACTGTTTCGTCAGTTTTCGGCGTATTGGTGTTCGAATCCCTAAAAAGGCAAATTGGTTCCGCAAATAATTCTCCGACCATTCCGCATAATCCCTATCCATATGTTGTGTATATAGTTTAACAAGTTCCTCTACATAATTATTTGTTACGTCCATCACTTAGCACCTTATTTTGAATTTTTATATTTTAAGCTGTTCTTCTATTTCTTCTCCTCTTGCACCAAGGTATAGGACCTTTTTTTCTTGTATGAGCACACGATAGCTGACAATTCCTGCTTCAGCAATCTCTTGCAAGAAGGCTAAGAAAGGGAGCGAGATGTTAGCAATTGCCGCAAGTACCTTCTTTCTATTAAAATTATCTGAAACTACCAAGTTTACTTGGGAATCTGTTTTAAATTCCTTGTATACTCCTTTATAGGTGGCTTGCCCTGTTGAAACTTCGATTTCGTATTCATTAATTCCTCTTTGGGACAATTCATCTAAGAATAGAGCAAAATCTATTATACCGTTACTTCTTCTCTGAATAATTTCTTGGAACTCGTTTTCTGTTATTTTGTCATTCATACATAATACCTCCACTAATGATTGTATTTCCTTTCAATCTGTATCGTCATTTTAACCTTGAACATACTTCTTATTCTTGTAAAAATGGGACATTATCTTTATGAAGGGAAAAAAAATCACTCGGTATGGAGGCTGTATGCTTTCGAAATTCTTTTATAAAGTGTGATTGGTCAGTATATCCAGCTTCAAAAGCTATATCTACCAATTTATTTGTTGTATTCGCCAAGTCTAGAGCATATTGAAATTGGACAATTTGTGAGAATGCCTTAGGGGAAACGCCGAATCTCTCCGTAAATTTTCGTCCAAATTGCCTTCTGCTAAGAACTACATCTTGGGCTAATTCATTAATTCGCATGGTACCATGTGTTGCTATTATTTGATTGATTACCCATGAAATCCAAGGATCAGTATCCATTTCTTTGAACTCTTTCCATAACATTTCTTCTGCAAGCGCGTTCCGTCTTTTATATTATCTATTCATATAATATTTGATGTATCTTTTAATAGAAGTTTTTTAAAAAGTTCTATTATTTCCTATTGATTTATAATGGTAATATACCATTTAAAGAACTTTTTAAATAGGATCTCCGTCTCCTTTTTTCCATAACAATATATGACTACTTCCCTAACCAACAAACCGTTAAATCCCTAATCAAATGCGGCAACGTTTCAAACGAGTATGGCTTATAAACTCTCTCTGTCCACCGGTGAGCATCCATCCCATATACGCCAATATTAATAGCTGGAACATTCAGCTCCCTTATCTTATCAACCGGGACTGGGTAAATACTCTTCCATTCAGGAAAATTATGAATAAGGGATTCTATTTCTTCTTCTGTGTCATGAAGGGATAAATAGCTACTGTCTGATAGATAGGGGAAAAATCTTTTGATAGAAAATTGTTCGACTGAACCAGATTCCCATTTTCCTACCACTTCATCGATAACGCCTATTACGCGTTTATCCCGCTTACTTTCTCCTATTAAATAATGATGGGGACAATAAGGTGGAGCAAAAAAGATAATAATACAAGGAACTCCAGTAGAATCTTGCTGCCTTAGGGAATCTACTATTTGAAAACAAACCTCCCGTGGGTCTTCCTCTTTATAGGCAGCTTCCATTTGTTCCGCTATTCCCTCCACATCCACTCCTTGCTTTCGAAGCTTCTCGCAATACTCATCAAACGTATAAACTTCCATTTCCCATTTGGGCATTTCCTCAGGAAAATGATTACGTAAGGCATACAATTGATACTGCTTCTGATAATAAGTTTCCGTCGTTCTCGCTGCCTTATTCGCAATCCTTTTTAATTTCTCAACTACTACTTGTGGACTATCCTCTAATACCATTAAATTAAAATAAATATGACTCGTTACCGCTGTTTGCACATTATAAAAGTTTTTAGTATCCCGGTGATATAAAACAGACGGCGGTGTCATCAGCTCTCCTTCTACCTGTTCGATCAATTCCATATTATTATTGATAAGACGGTTTAATTCTGAGGTTACAAGCGTTGGATCTAACCCATCTAGCGTTCTTCCAACATGCGTTTCTCTCCCATATACGTAAAAGCAAGGAAGTAGCTTGCCAACTGCTCCCGTATAAATATATTTCTGCTCATCCCCTGGAAAAAGAGAAGTTATGTAATCAGTATTGATTGCTACAATATAATCCAGCTGTTCCTCTTTACGAAGTCGCAGTAGCTCATCAACAGCAGCAATTACTCCTGTATGCTGATTTTCTTCCACTGGATTGACCATAAAGATAATCTCTCCATCCCATTTATCACGATGCTCACTCAGATAAAGAATATTCGCTAGATGAACAGCAATCCCACTCTTCATATCAAGCGCTCCACGTCCAAACATCCAATCACCTGAATGCGCTTGTTCTTGAATCTCTTTATTTCCCTCCCAGCTTTTG
Organism: Niallia sp. HCP3S3_B10; assembly: GCF_052064465.1. Taxonomy (NCBI): domain Bacteria; kingdom Bacillati; phylum Bacillota; class Bacilli; order Caryophanales; family Bacillaceae; genus Niallia; species Niallia sp. HCP3S3_B10. The sequence goes on from NZ_JBQHVO010000075.1 coordinate 3,226, forward strand.
AAAAATTCTAGCAAGCGCTCTGGCATATTTGCTAGTTCTTGAATTTTCCCATAATCATCTGTTCCTACTGTATCTAAATGAGCATGATAAATGACAGTCTTCTTGGATGCACCATTGCCTTTTATCCTTGCAAAAACATTCTTTCTGCCAATTCCATCATTAGGCAAAGGCTGTGTCCATATCATTTCAGGACAGTCTTTAAAATAAGGAAAACTATGAAGAATTTCCTCTATCTTATTGGCAATCTCAACCTCTCCCACTGTTCCATTAATACTTAGAATGTTTACGAGAGAAGTAGTCAGTAAGTTTACTTGATTGAATGTGGATAGGTTTTCTAGTTTTTTGAACATTTTATCTCACCCTTTTCATTCTGTTGTATTTCGAATCATACCGAATAAAGAGAATATTATCTTTTAATATGTTAAATAATCTTACGTATTTTCTCTCTATCATTAAATCCCTCTGTAAAAAAATAGCCGCCCCAACAAATCAGGACGGTTCTTTTGCTTCCTCAAGAGGATATTCTGTGCAATTTCTTTAAAAGTGATTCTTCCATCTTCTTGTAAAAAAGAGATAATTTTTAAATCAATATCATCGATTCCTTCCAATCTATCCACCAACCCTTGAGTATACTTTTGTCCACTACATAATAGTTTGATTTACTTATAACACGTTACATTTATCTTGTAAAATATATCTATCCTACTAGTGGCTATTATGTACCCAGATGATGAACTTTGCACTTCTTGTTTCCATATCAAAAAGCATCCTACTTATCAGCATTTTACTCTTAAATAAACAAATCATTTTATAATTTTCCGAATTTTATATTTAAAATCCGAATATTATACGCTATAATGATGACATTATACGACAAATATCCCCTTATAATTCCGGTAATATGGTCTGGAAGTCTCTACAGAGTGGCCGTAAATCACTCTACTATGGACGGAAAATTTCTTTTTTTCTAGAAACCGTTCTTTTTCTGCTGAACGGTTTTTTTCTATAGGAGGCAACAAGCGGGAAATAGAAAAGGAGAAGGAAAATGGAAGATATACTTAAAGACATACTTGCGGCATTAAGTGTTGTATTAAATGGATTGCCACAAGGATTACTGGCACTTTCCTTTGGCTTCGCATCTGTACCAACTGCATTAGCATTTTTTGTGGGGGCTGTTGGGAATAGCTTAACAAGTAATGTGGCTGTTATTTCCTTTCAAGCGGAAACAATCGCCGTTGCAGGAACAATGGGTAAAAATATGAGAGAACGGCTTTCTTCAATCTTTTTTGGTGCCCTTTTATTAGTTATTATTAGTATATTTGGATTGATGGAGCAAATCGTTGCCTGGATTGGTCCTGTTATTACAAATGGAATGATGGCAGGTGTTGGTTTCATGCTTGCGAAGGTTGCGTGGGATATGGCAAAAAATGATCGAATCATTGGCATAACTTCTTTTGCAAGTGCTTTACTGACCTATATTATTACAAAGGACTTAGTGTATACAATCACTATTTCTGTCATACTTTCTAGCATTGTCTATCATTTCACGAAAAAAGAGGGTGTCACTGTCACAAAAAACATATTAGAAGATAAATTTAAGCTTCAAAAATTCATTGTGAATTCTTCGGTTATTCGTGGGGCATTAGCTCTTGTTTGTTTAAACATTGGGGCAAATATTGCCTTTGGTAAAATCAATGGAGAAATCGCTGGAGAAAGTGTAAATATTGATACTCTTACAATCATAAGTAGTTTAGCTGACATGGCTTCTTCCCTGTTTGGCGGAGGACCAGTCGAAGTAATTATTTCAGCCACAGCATCTGCCCCACATGCCGTTTGGGCAGGCGTTTTAACAATGGCAATAATGGCAGCTATCTTACTCTTTAAACTCTTACCAAAAATCGGAAAGTATGTACCTAGTTCTTCAATTGCCGGCTTTCTATTCGTTTTAGGAGCAATCGTGACATTACCAGGAAACGCGACTGCTGCACTAACTGGCACTGAAGCTGGTTCTCCTATCGTTGCTGCTGTAACCATAATTGTTACAGCTATCGCTGATCCATTTTTCGGACTATTAGCTGGAGTTGTTATGGAATTTCTACTAGGAATCTTTGGAGTTTAAAAGAATAGGAGGGTTTTATTAATTGGAAACTTATACACTAAGAGTCGCAGGAGTAAAAAGAGAATTACCTATAATCCCTATTTCTAAAGAATTAAAGATTGCAAGCTTTGTAATCTTAGGAGACACAGAAATAGTTGCTGCTTCTGCTCCTTTACTAGCAGAACATTTGAATGGAGTAGACTATTTAGTTACAGCAGAAGCAAAAGGAATCCCACTTGTATTTGAATTAGCTAAACAATTAGAAATGACTGAATACATCGTTGCCCGAAAAAATGTGAAACCATATATGAATGAACCACTAATCAATCAAGTAGTTTCCATTACGACTCAAAAGGAACAATTACTCTGTCTGGATGGTAAAGACGCAGCCAAAATTAAAGGAAAGCAGATTGCCCTAATTGATGACGTCATTAGTACAGGAGAATCTATGCGAGTACTCGAAGAACTTGTTAGCAAGGCAGGTGGAATCGTTGCTGCTAAGGCAGCGATTCTAGCAGAAGGGGCTGCAGTTGAAAGAGACGATATCATCTACTTAGAAAAGCTACCAATTTTCAAGGGAAATTGAATAAAACAAAGGAAGCAGTAGAATCTTCTCTCTGCTTCCCACCGTTTCTCTTATTGCATCGAAACCCAAACACTCTTCACTTCCGTATAGTTATTCAAAGCATAGGATCCCATTTCGCGGCCGATTCCGGATTGTTTGTAGCCACCGAATGGGGATGCTGCGTCGAATGTATTGTAGCAGTTGACCCAAACAGTTCCGGCACGTAGCTTGCTAGCAATATAGTGGGCGTTTGCAATATCTCTCGTCCATACGCCTGCTGCTAATCCGTACTCACTATTGTTGGCCCGATTGATTAATTCATCTAAATCATCATAAGGCATAGCGGAAATAACTGGTCCGAAGATTTCCTCCTTGGCAATAGTCATTTCATCGCGAACATCGGCGAATACTGTCGGAGAAACGAAGTAGCCTTCTTCTCGTGGATTAAAGCCACCTGCTACTAGCTGTGCCCCTTCCTTCAACCCTCTCTCAATATAGCCAAGAACACGCTGCTGCTGTTCAGCAGAAACGAGCGGTCCAATTTCTGTATCACCGTGGATACCCGCACCTTGCTTAATGTTTTTGGCCTGTGCAGCCATATCTGCAACGACATTATCAAAATGCTTCTTCTGGATGAACACCCGTGAGCCTGCACAACATACCTGTCCCTGGTTGAACATAACACCATTCAATGCTCCTGGAATTGCTTTTGTTAAATCCGCATCAGGAAGGATAATGTTCGGTGATTTCCCACCAAGCTCCAGTGTTACTCTCTTCAATGTTTTCGAAGCATTAGACATAATCATTTTTCCAACTTCTGTTGAACCTGTAAAAGCGATTTTATCAACTAACGGATGATCAACTAGTGGCTGCCCCGCTGTTTCTCCAAATCCAGGAACAATATTTACGACGCCATCTGGGAACCCAGCTTCCTGCATTAGTTCTGCTAAATAAAGAGCAGATAGTGGTGTTTGCTCAGCTGGCTTCAGCACAACCGTACATCCTGTGGCAAGTGCCGCTCCAAGCTTCCACATCGCCATAAGAAGTGGGAAATTCCACGGAATTATTTGCCCAACTACACCGACCGCCTCATGACGTGTATAGTTAAAGTATGGACCACTAACAGGGATTGTCTGTCCAACAATCTTTGTACTCCATCCAGCATAATAGCGCATATGCTCAATGGCTAAAGGAATATCGGCATTCGTCGTTTCACGGATTGGTTTTCCATTATCTAGCGTTTCTAATTGGGCAAGTTCTTCGCTATTTTCCTCCATCAAATCAGCCAATATGTACATAAGACGACTACGCTCAGAAGCACTCATTTTTGACCATGGTCCCTCATCAAACGCTTTTCGTGCAGCTTTCACTGCCAAATCAATATCTTCCACACCCGCTTCATAGACACTTGCTAAAACTTCTCCAGTCGCTGGATTATAACTATCGAACGTTTTTTGCGATTTACTCTCCACAAACTCCCCATTAATAAATAACTTTTTCTTACCACTCAGGAACTTTTCAACCTTTTCTTTTAAAACTACAGTCTGTTGGTTCATCGAATTCCTCCTTAAAAAGTATATTTAACGGTCAAGCACCAATTTTAGAAAACGCTTACAAAAATAATATTAACACTGTGAAAATAGAGATACAATAAATATAAAGGGAAAAATTTCGAGAGAATTTGACATTACGACGGCAAGTGACATCTAGTGACATTAGTAGAGGGATAGTCCTTGAGTAATTAATCGACATACAAAAACTATCCCTAAGCTTTAATTAATAATAATAAGAAAATTTAGAAATATTTCCATGTACTAATCCTTCTCTCTCTCCATTCCCTTTCTACCATTTAAAAGAAAACTATATTCAAGTATTACTTTTCTGTCTTCCATTCCTTTTTTTACTTTCCATGTTTTCACTACTTGATTATCTAAGATGAATGCTGATACTTCAAAGTATATCTCTTCCCCGTTTTTAAATAAAATAGCGCTCTTATATTTCCTATTATTTCTTACTGGGTGTATTTGATCAATATGCTCGGTGAATATCCAGTGACAGTGAAATTGCTTAGGTGAGTGGGTTGGAAATGCATAGATATTTCTTGGGGGGTTAATTGGCATTGGCAGCTTTTTCTGCATTCCTAGTTTATATGTAATGGAGCGACGTCGTCCATTAAAATCAGATCCTCCGATTAAAAGGTTTTCTTTGATAATGTCAAAAGGAGTTTGTTTAACAAATACTATCCGATCTATTTCTTTTACAACTGCATAATAATCTACCGCTTCTGCTGGCATGATTAACATGGTACGATTGTTCACCATATATTTATTCACAATAATTTCCTCTCTCATCCTACACACTCCTTCTTTCACACCCTTTTATTCTAACTCCTCTAATTCCTTCGTTTCCTCTTTAATTAACACCGCATCAAGCTGTAAATCGAGTACCTCACAAATCCTATACAATGTACGAACTTTGGGTTCCTTTTGTCCCCTTTCAATTTGCCCCAAATGATTATGATCTAGGCCTGTCTCTTTAGCAAGTTCCATTTGAGTAAAATTCTTTTGTAACCTCCTTTCTTTCAAAAACTTATAATCAATGCAACTTTTTTCCCCTCTCTCTTTCAAAGACATCACCTCCTTAAGAACTATTATGACGGAGACTAGTTGCTTGCACTACTTCCTATAGGAATGATATTGTTAACATTTTGTTACTTTTTTAGGGGTAAACTGTAAAAAATAAAGGGAAGAGTCGAAACTATTGTAAAAGCTATTAAGCACCAAATTGATTAGATGGAAAGTAAGAGATTCCTTGAGTCACCTACTGTTTTGGTGAACTTATTATTTGAAAGCAATAGTTTGGTTTTTTATCAACTTCCATAAATGACTAATTTATTTTTTGCTTGTAAAAAAATTTCTGTTACACTGAGTATCCTAAACCTGACATAACGTAGTCATATTAAAGAATATATAATGAAAATTAATGTTGACGAACATTTCTCAAATTAAAATGGAGGCTAATATATGCCTGAACACTATCAAAATAAGACGAATAGCAATGAAACGAAAAGTAAAATAATCAATGAACTTCCCACAACAGATCACTTGCATGCTGCGGACGTTCCTGAAATGGCGATAGCCCCTAAAGCTACATTTGTGTCCATCTTAGGTGTGGGGGCACCAGGAACAGATGCATTTTATCGAAAAATGGCGTTCATTACCGATATTGGACGTATACTTACGCATGGAGATAACACGCTTGATGGTTCTCCAGTTGTTGAAATTCTCTACTGGTATCCAGACGACGCAATACAAGTTGGTATCGCTGACTTCTATAGCGTGAATCCCATATCATCATTGCTTTATCGCATGCTGGTACAAATTAACGAAAATACTTCAAAAGCAGATGTCGAAATGGCTCGTCGTTCTGCAATGAGTGCATCTGATATGGAAAACGAAAAGCTAGAAATAGTCACAATCCCTGAGCAAGTGGTTGTACAAGTGATGCATCATGGTCCATTTGCTAATGAATACGACACTCTAGCTAGACTTGGGGCCATAGCCGATCATTATGGAGTTAGAAGAAGTGGACCCCATCATGAAATTCATCTTGACCCGTTCAATCGTAGTACACCTCAAGACACACTACGTACGATACTACGTGATCCAGTTTCTTAAAAATTCCATTAACATAGAAGACAGGGATTACTTATGTATTGTAAAAATGTTAGTTTTATCAAAAAAAGAAATAATGCCAAGGCCTCACTTGCGTGTAAACTACAAGTACAGGTCTTGGCATATAATTATTTTGGAAAGGACACCTTAAAATCGGAACCTGTCCCAACGAAATCAGTAGAACTGTCCCTCTGTTTCCCTTAATAATAAAAGTATTTCGTTAGGTGGCAGTGGTTTACTATACAAGTAGCCCTGGAGCTGACTGCACCCTTTATCTTTTAGAAAGTTGAATTGTTCTTGCGTTTCTACACCTTCTGCTATCACATTTATACCTAATTCCGAAGCAAGAGTGATGATGGCTGAAACAATAGCTGTATCTACCTGACTAGTAGGAAGATGGCTAATAAATGATTGATCAATTTTAATGGTATCCGCCTGAAACTGTTTTAAGTACATGAAGGAGGCATATCCAGTTCCGAAGTCATCAATAGAAACCTTTATTCCCATGTTCCGCAATTTGGAGACCGCATCCCTAACCAGCGATTCATTGCTAGATAACACACTTTCTGTTATTTCTATTTCAAGATATTCTGAGGATATCTTAAATTCCTTTAGCTTTTTACTCACTAGTGTAGCGAAATCTTGTTTTAATAGCTGCTTAATTGATACATTTATGGCGATGGGAATCTTTATATTTAACTTTTCCCATTCCTTTATTTGATTACACGCTTTATTAAGTATCCACTCACCTAGCAGTAAAATAAAATCACTTTCTTCCGCTAGGGAAATAAAGGTGGCCGGATTGATCATTCCTTTCTCTGGATGAATCCATCTAATTAATGCTTCCACTCCAATAATAGTACCTGTTTCTGTATTAATTTTGGGCTGATAATAAAGAACAAACTGATTTTCTTTCAGTGCTTTTCTGAGATTGCTTTTTAATTGAAAAGCACTAAGGTCGTTTTTATTCATTTTTGGATCATACAGATTATAGGCGTTACCACCTATTTTTTTCACACCATACATAGCAATGTCGGCGTTTTTCATAAGCTCCTCAAACGTTTGACCATGTTCCCCACTAAGACTTATGCCGATGCTCCCAGAGGTGGAAAATTCTTGACCATCGATAATAATCGGTTCTTCAATTGCTTTGAGAATTTTATCCGCCAATTCAAGCAGCATGGTTTTATTCGTACAATTACTAATTAATATAACAAATTCGTCCCCGCCCATACGTGCAACAACATTCGTTTCTCCAATGGCTTCTTGAACTCGTTTCCCTACTTCTTGAATTAACTGATCTCCAGAAGAATGACCAAAAGTATCATTATGATGTTTTAAGTTGTCTAAATCTAAAAACATAACAGCAAGGTTGTTCGTTTCTTGTAAGCGTTTCGGAAAGAGCTCTTTTAAATATCGCAAATTCGGTAGATTTGTTAAACTATCATAATTAGCTAAGTATTTAATCTCTTCTTCCCGGTAATGACACTCCAATGCAATTCCTGTCAGATGACTAAAATCTTTAAAGATTTCAATATCAGAATCCTTTAGTGTTATTGATTCTTTATAATAAACAGAAAATGTTCCTAATAAAGAGCCCTTTGAAGAGAGAATGGGCAATGACCAGCAGGAATGCAGCCCCTCTACCAGAGCCATTTCTTTCCAATTGGACCAGGATGTCTCAGTTTGTATAGCAGATACAATTTTTATATCTTTCGCATATGCTGAATACTCATAAGATGCAAAATTTTCACCGACCGGAAACTTATCCATTTTTTCAGCAAATTCAGGGTCCAGCTTTGGACCATAGCCAAAACGCAACCAATTATGCTCATGTTCATAATACATAATCGAGCAAATCCCTCTTGAAAGTTCTTCTACACTTTCAGTAATATATTCGATTATTTGTTCCAACGGCTCTCCAACAGCAATTCTCGATAAAATTATCTTTTGTTTCTTTTGTAGTTTCTCTATGTTTTTCTTATCTGTGATATCTTGTGCTATTCCGTGTATACCAATAACTTGATCATTCAACTTCAATGGAATTGTAGTTAATTTAACATCCCTAATTCTTCCATCTTTTCGGATGATTTGAGACTCAAACCCTTGAATCATTCCACATAGTACTTTGTCAAAACGCTGCAAAACCTTCGGAAGTTTTTCAGGTACTATCAAATCCCGGAAATTTAAGTTCGTTAATTCCTCCCTTGTATACCCACTAATTTCTTCTGTTACTTTATTAACATCTAAAAAATAGCCTGCCTTGTCCAAGGTGTATACTCCATCTGGATCGTGTAAAAATAGAGATTTATACGTTTGTTTACTTTTTTCCAATTCCGTTATGTCTCGCCCAAATACTATCAAGTTTTGGCGATTTCCTACTGAATCAAATATCGGTATCTTAATTATCCCATATATACGTTCCGAATTATTGAAAATAACAGACTCTTTTACTTCTAACTGTTTTCCAGTCTCCCAAGCCTCACGATCACTCCTCACAAAAACAGGCACATATACAGCAAAATGAGGGTATAATTCTCCTAATTCATCTTCCGTTTTACCTTGATATTCCTCTATATTAAAAAGTTCTAAAGTTTTACTATTCGCTTGAATCCAGCGTCCATCTTTATCTTTTAAAACAATAATATCCGGACTTGCATTAATAAATGATTCTAATTTCATAGCTTTCTCCCTATTTTTACGGACATATGCCATTTATTATATAATTTTATCGAAATTTGTACTATATAGATTCTTGGACAATTTTGTAATAATAAATGGATTTATAGCCAAATAAAGAATTTTTCATTATGAATAAAGATGGTTTCCTAAGGTTCGTTGCTAGTTTCCGAGGTCCCACCTTCTAAAAAAATCATTCCCCTCTTTCAGGGAACAATGTTTGCTTCAACTTCTCCTTCGCTCCCTTCCGCCACCATTTTACAGCAGAAGGGGAGACTCTTTCTTTCTGCGCTATTTCCTTCACCGTCAGCCGATGTACAAAGGTGTCAACTACCCACGTTGTTTCCCCTTCAGATAATTCCTTGCAAAGTCCTTTTACGTAATCCTCTTCTTCCCGATACAAGATAGGACTTTCCATCACCTCCCAAAATTCTTCACTTGGATAAGCATTCCTTTCTGCCTCTCTTGTCCGCCGCTTTAATTCATCTAGAAATCTTCCCCACATATGCCGATATAAATAATTGCTATACTTCCCCTTTTCTGGATTAAAGGTTTTCGTCGTTTCCCAAATGCTTATTAAGCCAATTTGAAAAAAATCTTGTTTATCTTTATAAATCGTCAGCTTTTTCATCATGTGGTTAATCATGGGCGTAAACTCTTCAACGAGTTGATCATATGTTTTTCCTTCCATTATCGTTTCCTTTTAGAAAAGCGCTTTTCTTTGTTATTCCTAGGTACTTTTACTTTATGGAAAAAAAGAAAGCTTTTCGATTAAAGAAAAAGAAGGCAACGATGCTAAAAATGGAATAAATTAGAAAAAATAGCATTTTACTTGAAGCGATAGTGGTTCCTACCTGATAAATAGCAATAATTTTCGAAGGGAGATATCACCTAAATCATACCTGCAACGAGATCAAAATATGCTATAATTCGAAGGGGAAAAGAAAGATAGAGGTGACATTCATGGCCATACATGTTGTATTATATCAGCCAGAAATTCCAGCTAATACTGCCAATATTGCACGTACTTGTGCAGGAACAGATACAGCCTTGCATTTAATTCGACCACTTGGCTTTTCAACCGATGAAAAGATGATCAAACAAGCAGGTCTTGATTTCTGGGAGACTGTAAAAATCACATATTATGACTCATTAAATGACTTTTTTGTAAAAAATCAAGGTGAGTTTTACTATATTGAAACATTCGCTGAAGAAACCTATACATCTCATGATTTCAAAGATAAATCAAAGGATTATTATTTCATATTTGGAAAAGAAACAACGGGATTACCAAAAGATTTACTAGAAACACATAAAGACCATTTTTTAAGAATACCAATGACAGAACACATCCGTTCCCTAAACCTTTCTAATACAGCAGCTATATTGGTGTTTGAAGCATTGAGACAACAGGGATATCCGAATTTAAAATAAAAAATCTTCCTAGATGGAAGATTTTTTTGTTGGAATTTGTCTTTTTGATATGGACAATGTCTTTTTGTGGTGCCTAGTATAGTAAATAGGTCAAATAATTAGAAAAAAGCCACCGTTTTCATTGTAAAATGGAAGTACCTATCACAGAACTTCCAATCTTACTACCCTTACCAAGGAGATGAAAACGATGGCATATTCAATATTTAACCACATTCAAGGTAAAAAAGGAAGTCGATGGGCAGAGTTCTTGAGAGAGACAGGGACAGAAAATTTAATGTTAGTGGCGATTGATGCGGCAAAGTTTACACAAAAAGCATTGATTTGTACGTTTTATGGGGACATTTTAGTCAAACCTTTCGAGTTTGATGCTTCTATGACTGGTTTCGACTATTTAAAGAGAATCATTGAGTCGGAAAAGAATAAAAACAGACTGAAAGAAGTAGTAGTGGGGATTGAAACGACAGGGCATTATTACGAGGATCTTGTTAGAAAAAGTCATTCGCTTGGCTATCATGTTCGAACTTTGAATGCAGCTACTACTGCCCAGGAAAGACAAACCCTATTAAATTGGTCTAAGACGGATAATTTAGATCTAATGGCCATTGTTCAATCCATGATTCATGGCCGGGGGACATCCAACGAGTTAGCTTCTGGTGATGTGCTAAGCCTACAGAAACTTACACGTGCCCGACGCGAATTAGTGGGGGAACGAACAGCTACTCAAAACTTGATTCGTATGCATTTAGACCATATTTTTAGGGAATTTCAGGGGAAATCCGTCTGGGTAAAAGGAAAGCGTGAAAAAGTGGAACCATTTAGTAATTTGTTTGGAAAAGCACCTCTCTACCTCATGAGGCATTATCCCCATCCAAGCGATATTTTAAAGCTTGGGGAAAAGGGATTACGTGATCTTTCCATTCGTGAAAACTTAAAAATAAGAGACAACACCATTCAGATTCTATTAAACTATGCGGAAAATTCGATATCTCAACCCAAAGCATCTTTAGAGGGGGACATTTTTCTCCTAACTCAAAAATTGGATCGTTTTGAATTATTGAATAACCAAATTGGTGAATTAGAACGTAAAATTGAAGATTTGTTTGTTGGTATGGAGGGAGCGGTTATTCTAAGTGTTCCTGGGATAGGAGTGGTTACTGGAGCTGAATTATACGCTGAAATGGGCGATATCTCCGATTTCGAACATGCGGGGCAATTAATTAAATTGGCAGGGACCAATCCTATTGTGAAGCAATCGGGAGGGAAAAGACCATCTTATTTCTGTATTTCTAAACAAGGAAGAAGAACATTCCGAAATATCACCTACCAGGTAGGTAAATCCCTAGCTGTAAATAATCCCGAAATGAAACAAAGATATAAAGCCTTTAAGGAGCGTGGAAAACTCACGGGTCAGGCCTATATAGCCTTAGGAAACCGAATGATTCGCCTAGCCTTTTCCATGATTCGAAACCATACCTTATACCATACGGATCAAGAGAACTATGTTCTAGTAGATGAAATAAGTAAGAAGCTTAGAGTCGCTAACACAAAACGGTTTTATGAAGTCCACGTCTTGTCAAATACTTGCCTATCAGCTTAATTTAGAAGTTTATCGTACCATTATTTAACCTTTTATAAATTTATTATTGTTTGAGCTAAAATGGGGCTCCTCTAGGACGTTAGATCACATTGTATTTCGTGCCTGAGGCTTTAGACCTCGTGTGCCAGCGTTATGGATCTTGTCCTGCAAATACGAATAATACGTGAAAATCGAAGTTTATATTCGCTAGGCGGTATCCCTGTAGGATGAAACGCAAGGTCCTTTCACGCTCTAGAGGAGCCCTATAATAATACTCTGTGATGGTTGATTCTTCCTAAAAATGGAAATAGGGGACTTTTCTTAAAGTTTGTCTTTTTTCTAAGAAATTTCCATTTGACTTATTTACCATTATACGCTGTCACCCTAAATTGGCTTCCAATTAAACGGTGGCAAACTTGTGCCTGTCATTTGGATGCTGCTTGGGAAGGCATCTGTTGAGCCACTTGCATCATTAGTGCCTGTTGTGATGTTTTGCTGACTTGTTTCTACCTGCTTCATAAGATTTTCAAATAGTGTTTGGATTTCTTCATCTGTTGCAGTAGTTTGATCATAATCAGAAAGTTGCTCTGTAATAGATGCACTCAAAGTATCTGTGTTATCAGTAGAATCGTTCTCTGAAAGTGTATTAATTAGATTAAAAATTAGTTCTTTCATCTGGTCCACTGATAGTTCTGTGCTTGTTTCCGATGACGAATCATCCATTTGTGCAGTTATGTTATTTATTGGTAGTGGAGGTGGCGTCATTTCCGCTTTGGAAGGCTTTGCTTCTTCCAGCGTTTCCGTTACAGCTGTGAATAGCTCGGAAATCTCCTCTTCTGAGCTGTCACTTGCCTGAAAGTCACTAAGAAGATCGCCGACTGTGCTTAATGCTGTTTGCAGGCTTTCAGGAAGATAAGAACTCTCGCTAGAATCTGTTGACTCCAAACGTTTAAGCATCGTTTCTAAATAAGCTGTTTTCTGTTCCGTTGTTAAAGATGTTAGATCTGTTGTGCTACTACTGTAATTGCCACTACTAGTGAATTGGGTACTTGTTGCAAGCTGCATATAGTCTTTAAAAGTTGATTCACTATTACTGGATGTTTGCTGGGTACTCGGTATGCTTGTCAGGTTTGCCGTAGTCCAATTGCCATACAAATTGGAATAATTGCTGTTGATTGATACAGACATATAAAAAACTCCTTTCATAATGGGAGAGACTGATTGGCTAAAAGAGGCAATCAATCTCACTGTTAGCATAATGAAAGTTGCTTAAAAAAAACTTAATTTTTCTTTTGATATGGTGACTGATATGGTGACAGGCACCACAAAAAGACACTTTTTAATTTATGTCCATACCAGAAGGACAAAACCATGCACCAAAGGCACTATCATTCTTCCGACAGAAAAACTAGAAGCTAATTATACATTTTATCTTTTCAAAGTGCCCTGACACCATTATGTGAATACCATAATAGAAACAGCTTAGAAGAAAATGTGGGCGTGGTATTATGAAGAACCAAGTCGAGATTGCTTCGGTATGGGTGCAAGCAATTGGTGCCATCCTTGCTGCTTTAGGAAACAGTGCATGGAATTTACTAAGTGAAGAAGAAATTAAAGACTTGGACTTAATAGGAAATTTTTTACAAACTTTTGGAAATGCCGTACAGGCAGATCAACAAGAAACGATAACATTTGAAAAAATCGGAGCTGAGATACAAGCAATTGGGAATACGGTCGTAGCCAGTTCGTATATTTTATTAGAAGATGAGTTAGAAAGTAAGTTAATCATTAAAGGGAATTGGTTACAGGCATTTGGTGCAATCGTCGAAGCTGTGGATGAAGTATTCGATAACTCAGGAAAGGAACAAACATTAAATATCTTAGGAAATACCACACAGGCAGTCGGTAACTCCTTCCAAGCAATCGGCGAGAAGCATATCCTCTTTAACAATAACGATAAGGGGAAATTTTTAGTAATAAGTGGAAGCTGGATACAAGCAGTGGGAACGATACTAAATGCAATCGGCCAAACCGATGAGGAATTAACGGAAGATAACAATATTAACCAAAATAAGAGTATGGAAGATGCCACTTCCTTTTATGAGCAAGAAAATCTTAAGCATGCGTGGAAAGCAAGGAGTAAATATTATTAATATTATTAGCGAAGTTCAAGGCTGCTGATAAACAAAAAAGGTAAAGAAATCAAGAAAATGATTCCTTTCCCTTGTCCTTCTGAGAGAGACAGATGTGGTGTTTTGTCTTTTTATGGTGCCTGTCACCATTACTTGTCACCATTACTTTGTCACCATTACTAAACAAACACTCCCAACAGCAATACACATAATAGACCTGTTACCGAAATGACCGTGGTCAAGGTACTCCATGTTTGGAAGGTTTCTTTTATGCTTAAACCAAAATATTCTTTTACCATCCAAAATCCTGCGTCATTAACATGACAGAATATAACGCTGCCTGCTCCTGTTGCTAAAACAATAAGTGCTGGGTTCACGGAGCTTGTGGCCAATAAAGGAGTCACAAGGCCGGCTGTTGTAAGTGCAGCTACTGTTGCAGATCCTAAACAGAGACGCAATATTGCTGCAATCATCCAAGCTACTAAAATAGGAGACATATTCGTTTCATTGAATAATGTCGCTACATAATCGCCCACTCCTCCGTCTACTAGCACTTGCTTAAAGGCACCACCACCGCCGATAATTAATAGCATCATCGCAATTTGGGCAATAGACTCAGACAGTGTATTACCAATCTCTTTCATTGGAATCTTTCTTGAATATCCCATTGTATAGATTGCAATTAAAAGTGATAAAAGCATGGCAGTTCCCGGTGCACCAATAAATTCTATGATTTCTTTCCCAATAGATTCCCCAGGAAACAATAACGAGAAGATTGTTGCAAGCCCCATAAATATAACTGGGAATAATGATGTTAGCACACTTATGCCAAACCCAGGCGTATCTTGTAAATTAAACTCCTTTTGTGGTCCCAAAGCTGCAAGATTTCCATTTTTTTTATAAGCGTATGGAAAAAACTTCATGGCAAATTTATTAAATAGCGGTCCTGATATAATTGTTGTTGGTATAGCAATAAGGGTCCCTAATAACAACACCTGTCCAATATCTGCACCATATGCAGCAGTAATCGCAGTTGGCGCCGGATGTGGAGGCAAAAAGCCATGTGTAACATTTAAGGCAGCTGCCATTGGTATTCCTAAATAAAGAAAAGGCATTTTTAATTCTTTAGCTATTGCATAAATAATCGGAATTAATACAACAAGCCCTACTTCAAAAAATAAGGCAACCCCTATAATAAAGGAAGCAACAACAACAGCTAGCTGAATCCGTTTCGGACCGAACCTATTAATAAGGGTAATGGCAATTCTATTTCCGCCCCCTGCATCAGATACTAATCTCCCAAGCATTGCTCCTAATCCAAATACTAAGGCTAAATGCCCTAATTGGCTTCCAATCCCGGCTTCTATTGTCATTACTATTTCCGATAATTCCATGCCAAGGCTTATCGCAACCAAAAAAGAGACAATAACTAGCGATACAAACGTGTTTAGCTTCATCTTGATGATAAGAAATAATAAAATAAGAATACCAATTGCAACAATGATAATAGGCATTGCATTCCCTCCAAAAAATGATATAGTCGATCTTATTAAAAGTCATCGTGAAGCGCTTACAATAATCTATAACTAAACAATCAATACCACTTTTGCAAGGGAGACCCTATTTAGAAGAACAGGATGTATTCACACTTAAACGTTTGATTTACTTCCCTTGCAAACTATAAAAATTTTTCGTATGCAAATCAACCTTTCCTAGATTTAGCGGCCTAACCAGCCACCATCCACTGCCAATAAATGTCCATGAATATAGTTAGAAGCATCTGATGCTAAAAAAACTACGACTCCACTGAAATCTTCGGCTGTGCCCCATCGACCGGCAGGAATACGTTCAAGAATTTGTCTATTGCGTGTTTCATCTGACATTAATGCTTCATTCATATCTGTAGCAATATATCCAGGCACAATCGCATTTACATTGACATTTTCCTTTGCCCACTCATTCGCTAACGCCTTTGTAAGCTGGGCAACTCCTCCTTTAGCAGCAGCATAGGCAGGTACAGTCAATCCCCCTTGGAAAGACAAAAGAGATGCCATATTAATAATTTTTCCTTTCTTTTGGGGAACCATATACTTCCCTGCTTCCTGGCATAAAAGCCAAACTGTCTTCAAATTAACATTTATAACATCATCCCAGTCCTCTTCAGAAAAAGTCAAAGAAGGAGAACGACGTTGGATACCAGCATTATTAACAAGGATATCAATGCTGCCTAATTGCTCCACTACTGTTGGTATCGCCTCTTTTACTTGTGTTTGATTCTCTAAATTACAGGCAACAATAATCGCCTTTTGACCAATTGCTTCTATCTCTTTTTGAACTGTAATATCTGCTGTATTCCTCTGCAGCAACGCAATCGTTGCTCCAGCCTCTGCCAACGCGATTGCCATTTGTTTTCCAATTCCTCTTGTCGCACCTGTTACAGCAGCAACTTTTCCTTCTAAACGAAACATTTAATCATATCCTCCTTCATTCTTGAATTCATGTAGCAGATTATAAACACCCTTATAGAAACCGCTATCATTTTGTTGGTAAAAAGATCATTTAATTTTCTATCCCTCCTTTTCACTTTATATATAATTAATAATATTATATATAATTTTTAAAGACGTGTCGAGATTAAATATATATAATTTTAATTTTTATATATAATCCCAACACTTAATCTTATGATATGGAGCAAAAGACTTATAGAACCATTTTCATAATATGTTCCCAAAATACTTCCTTTGATTTTTGAATATCCTTTTCCTTTAAGACTTCTACTAGCTTTAAATGGTATGTATGCACTTCTTCTGGCATTATTTTGATTTCAGGATTTAGAACGGTAATATAGCGCTGAATATGACTATTGAGCATAGACCATATTCGATTGTATGTTTCTATTCCTGACCAAGAGATAATAGTCCGGTGAAATTCCATATCTAATTTAGATTGCAGCAAATAGTCAGGTTTTTCATTTTTCATCTGTTCAACAATATCATATAGCTCACCAAGTTTTTTATTTGTTAGATAAGGAGTAATTATTTCGATTGCATTTGTCTCAATCGATGCACGCAAGGAAAAAATATGGTACATTTCTGTCTTATTTATTTCTGTTACAAAAGCCCCCTTATACTTTACTGTGCGGATAAGCCCTTCTTCTTCCAAGCCTCTAAGCGCTTCTCGAACAGGAACTTGGCTAATGCCAAGCCGTTTAGCGACCTCCGTCTCTACCACACGATCTCCTGGTTTTAGCTTATTAATAATAATTTCGTCTCGTAGAATTTTCTTCACTTTATCTTTTAACGATAAGGACATTTCTTCCCTCTCTTTTGATTTATCCATGATTATTCCTTTCCTTTTCTAATAATAGATTGCACGAAATCTTGTTTATCTCTCTCTATATATAATCTCATCTAAATTGCCTTTCATCAACTAAACACAGCAAACATAAATAAGGACCACCCGTGAGAACGGGTGGTTTTCTCTGCGGCTGAAAGCCTTTGTTACTGACCAAACCCTAAAGGGCTACTGAAAGGTTCG
>NZ_JBQHVO010000076.1:0-20896 GCF_052064465.1 Niallia sp. HCP3S3_B10
CGATGGTAGTTGGGGGTTCTCCCCCTGTGAGAGTAGGACGTCGCCAGGCACGAATAAAACAAGCATCTACTTTGGTGGATGCTTGTTTTTTATATGTATAAGTAAATAAGTGATAGGAATTTAAAAATATAAAAAGCAAAGTGAGAAAAGAACCGTACCTAGTCGATCCCCAGTGGACTAGGTACTTACTCGATTATTTAAAAATTGATAAATTAATTGAGGTCCTTTTTCAGCAGCAATTAATAAAAATGATTCAATAAATGGATAATCTTTATTCGGCATTGTTTTTAATAATTCACTCCACCATTCAATCTCGTATCTAGCAATCATACTTAAGTTATACAAAATTAAGTAGTGGGATAACATTTCATTTGAAAAACAAGGTCTTTCTTTATCAGAAGAAATAACATAAGATTTTTCTTTCGTATCCCATTTAATGAAATTATTATGAGGAAGAGGTTCAGAAAGTCGGATTAACAGCTCACTCCTATTTTCCTCTATTTCTTCTAAATGTATGCCATAATAATTTTCAAGATGATTTTTAAAATGATTACAGTTTGAATGATATAAATCTAAAATATGTTTTGGCAACGTAATAAGAGGCGGAAGATATTTCACTTGTAAAAATGTTGACTTCCCTTCTAATTGTTGAAATAAGCTAGATAATTCTGGGACCTGATTAAAGAGAAAATCCATTTTTACTTTTTCACCTTCCAAATTATCATAGGAGAACATTTTCTTAGCCATAAAAGTAAATAATCCGTTTTTTTGTATTTTAACTTCGTCTTGAAAAAATAAATACTGCTGCTTTTTTAGTTTTCTAGTTGAGACACCGTGGGCTAAAACAGAGGTGGAATTTGGATAGTTTGGATCCACTGTTAATAGGCATGCTTTTATTAAATGAACGAGACCGTAAAATAAAAGAATCGGCTGAATACTTAATGGAGCTGTCTCGGCTTGTTGGTAATATAATTTTCCATGTTCTAAAAAATACATGAAAGGATAGCAGTTTTGATAGCTTTTTGTTTCTAAATCAGATATATATAGATCGCGATAACATTTTTTTAGAAAATTTTGGCTGTATTCTGCGGAAAAAAAACAACTAAAAGAGCTCCAGTCTTTATAATAATTGGGCATTTTTTAACTCTCCTTAAATTTTTTGAAAAATTAAACATATTAAACTGACCTTGACAGTATTTTATCCAATTGATAACCTACTAATAATATTTTTAACAATATGGAGGCGTTAAAATGTGGGAAAGTAAATTTGCAAAAGAAGGATTAACGTTTGATGATGTTCTTTTAATTCCAGCTAAATCGGAAGTATTGCCTCGAGATGTAAGCTTAAAGGTACAATTAGCGAAAAATCTTAAATTAAACATTCCGCTTATTAGTGCAGGAATGGATACTGTAACAGAAGCAGAAATGGCTATTGCTATTGCAAGACAAGGTGGATTGGGCATTATTCATAAAAATATGTCTATTGAGCAACAGGCAGAGCAGGTAGACAAAGTAAAGCGCTCAGAAAGTGGTGTAATCACAGATCCTTTCTTTTTAACTCCTGAACACCAAGTATTTGATGCAGAGCATCTAATGGGTAAATATCGTATCTCTGGTGTGCCAATTGTTAATAATAACGATGAGCAAAAACTAGTAGGGATTCTTACTAACCGAGACCTTCGTTTTATTGAGGACTTTTCCATTAAAATTTCGGATGTTATGACAAAAGAGAATTTAGTAACGGCTCCAGTAGGAACTACATTAGAAGAAGCAGAAAAAATCTTACAAAGATACAAGATTGAAAAATTGCCTTTAATTAATGATGATGGGGTATTAAAGGGATTAATCACAATTAAGGATATAGAAAAAGTAATTGAATTCCCGCATTCAGCAAAAGATGCACAAGGGAGACTATTAGTTGGTGCAGCTGTTGGAGTAACGAATGATGCATTAAAACGTGTAGAAATGCTTATTAAATCCAATGTGGATGTAGTGGTAATTGATACAGCACATGGACACTCACAAGGGGTTTTAGACGGTATTAAAGACATTAGAAGGGCATTCCCTGATTTAACAATTATCGCTGGTAATGTTGCTACTGCTGAAGGAACAAGATCTTTAATTGAAGCTGGAGCAGATATTGTTAAAGTTGGTATCGGACCAGGTTCCATTTGTACAACACGGGTAGTTGCAGGTGTAGGTGTTCCTCAAATTACGGCTGTTTATGATTGTGCTACGGAAGCTAGAAAACATGGTAAATCAATTATTGCTGACGGAGGAATTAAATACTCTGGTGATATCGTCAAAGCATTAGCAGCTGGTGGACATGCAGTTATGTTAGGAAGCTTGCTAGCTGGTGTATCTGAAAGTCCTGGAGAAACAGAAATTTTCCAAGGAAGAAGATTTAAAGTGTACAGAGGAATGGGTTCAGTTGCTGCGATGGAAAAAGGATCAAAAGATCGTTACTTCCAAGAGGATAACAAAAAATTTGTTCCTGAAGGTATTGAAGGTCGCCTTCCTTATAAAGGGCCACTTTCTGATACGATCTATCAATTAGTTGGTGGAATTCGCTCTGGTATGGGCTACTGTGGTACAAAGGATTTATATGAATTAAGAGAGAATGCTCAATTTGTAAAAATGACAGGTGCTGGCTTAAGAGAAAGTCACCCACATGATGTTCAAATTACGAAAGAAGCACCAAACTATTCCCTTTCTTAATATATATTATTAATGATTGGTTATAAAACTTTCCTTCATTTACAATAGACGGTGATCAATAGCGCTGTCTATTTTTTTTGTTTTTTTTATGTTAAACTGTACAAGGGAAATAATTAACTTAGAAAATAAAGCTAGATTAATAGATAAAATAGTTTTGGAGGTTTTAATATTGAAACAAGTAAAAAAGTGGACGGTGTCTTTCATCATTGCCGTACTATTCTTAAGTACACTATCAACAGTTCTACCATATCAAGCAAATGCTGCTGAAAATGATGAGCTTGGATTAGATGCAGGGGCAGCTATATTAGTGGATGCGAATACTGGAGAAATATTATATGAAAAAAATACGGACGAGCTTCTTGGAGTCGCTTCTATGTCAAAGATGATGACAGAATATATTGTTCTAGAGTCAATAAAAAATGGGAAAATCTCTTGGGATCAAAAAGTAAAAATAAATAATTATATTCACAGACTGTCAGGTGCACCTGGGTTATCAAATGTAGGGTTGACTGAAGGGGAAGAATATACAGTTAAGGAATTGTATCAAGCAATGGCCATTCATTCAGGGAATGCTGCGACAGTTGCATTGGCAGAATTAATTGCAGGTACAGAAAAAAATTATATTAGTGTAATGAATCAAAAGGCTGAGGAATTAGGTTTAGAGGATTTTGAATTTGTAAACTCTTCTGGTTTAAACAATAGTGATTTATTGGGAAATATTCCAGCAGGAAGCAGTGAAGATGAAAATAAAATGTCAGCTAAAGCAGTTGCGAAATTAGCTTACCGTTTAATTCATGATTATCCGGAAATTTTAGAGACTTCTGGTATGCCAAGTCTGAAGTTTAGAGATGGTAGAGAATATAAAAACTTCAACTGGTTAATACCTTCGTTGATTTATGGATATGAAGGGGTAGATGGATTAAAAACAGGTTCTACAGACTATGCAAAATTCAATGTTACTGCTACAGCACAAAAAGAGAATCAACGTTATATTGTTGTTATTATGAAAAGTGAATCGAAGGATTCTCGTTTTGCTGAAGCAAGAAAAGTGCTAGACTATGCTTTTGGCAATTTCACTACGGAAGAAATTCTTCCTGCAAATTATGTCGATTCCAAAAATAAAACATTGGATGTAACCAAAGGAAAAGAAGATAAAGTAAGCATTGGTACTAAAGATGCTATTAACTTAGTAATCAAGAATAATGAAAAAGAAAATTATGTAGCAAAAGTTGTTTTAGATGAAAAGAAATTAAATGATGATGGGGAACTAACTGCTCCAATTAAAAAAGGAGATAAAGTTGGTTATGTAACCGTACAAACGAAAGACGGAAAAGAAGTGCCATTCTTAACTAGTGATGGAAAAGAAAAGGTACAAGTAGACCTAGTAGCAAACGAAACAGTTGAAAAAGCAAATTGGTTTGTTTTAGCTATGCGCGGTGTTGGTTCATTCTTTTCAAATGTATGGGGAAGTGTTTTTGATACAGTAAAAGGCTGGTTCTAATTAAATCTTTGTGAAAAAGTAAAAGACAATAATCTATTAGAAAATCGCATACATTTTAGAAATTGTAAGAAAAAGGGCTTCTTGTATTGACAGAAGCTCTTTTTTATTGTTTATTTTCATTAGGGAATAATAAGTTTCTTCTAAAGATTCCAATAATTTTTGTGTTAAAATTGAGACTTTACAGGGGGCAAACAATGAAAACTGGTACTGATAGAGTAAAACGTGGAATGGCTGAAATGCAAAAGGGCGGAGTAATCATGGATGTTATTAATGCAGAACAAGCCAAAATTGCAGAGGAAGCAGGAGCAGTAGCAGTAATGGCTCTTGAACGAGTTCCTTCAGATATTCGCGCAGCTGGCGGAGTAGCTAGGATGGCTGACCCTACAATTGTAGAGGAAGTAATGAATGCAGTAACAATCCCTGTAATGGCAAAGGCACGTATTGGCCATATTGTCGAAGCAAGAGTGCTCGAAGCTATGGGCGTAGACTATATTGATGAGAGTGAAGTGTTAACTCCAGCAGACGAAGAGTTCCATTTAAATAAAAATGAATATACTGTTCCATTTGTTTGTGGATGTCGTGATCTAGGAGAAGCTGCAAGACGTATCGGTGAAGGTGCTTCTATGCTTCGTACAAAAGGGGAGCCAGGAACAGGAAATATTGTGGAGGCAGTCCGTCATATAAGAAAAGTAAATGCACAGGTACGTAAAGTTGTTCATATGAACGAAGATGAATTAATGACAGAAGCTAAGATTTTAGGTGCACCATATGACCTTCTTTTAGAAATAAAAAGATTAGGTCGTCTGCCAGTTGTTAATTTTGCTGCTGGTGGTGTTGCAACACCTGCTGATGCGGCTCTTATGATGCAACTAGGCGCAGATGGTGTATTTGTAGGATCTGGTATATTTAAATCAGACAACCCTGCGAAATTTGCTAGAGCAATAGTAGAAGCAACTACTCATTATCAAGATTATGAGCTAATTGCAGAAATTTCTAAAAATCTTGGAACAGCAATGAAAGGAATCGAAATTTCTAGTTTAAGCCCAGAAGCACGTATGCAAGAGCGTGGTTGGTAATATGAGTACCATGCCAAATATAAAAATAGGGGTACTTGGATTACAGGGAGCTGTAAGAGAACATGTGAAGGCTATTGAGGCGAATAATGCAGAGGCTATTATTATAAAGAAAAAAGAACAGCTAGATGAAATTGATGGATTTATCATTCCTGGTGGAGAAAGCACAACGATGCGAAGGTTAATAGATAAATATGACTTTATGGATGCACTTCAAACGTTTGCTCAATCTGGGAAGCCGATATTTGGAACATGTGCGGGTTTAATTTTATTAGCTAAATCCATTAAAGGCTATGATAAACCTCATATTGGTGTTATGGATGTGCAAGTCGAGCGTAATTCTTTTGGAAGACAAAGGGAGAGCTTTGAAGCAAACTTAGATATTGCAGGAGTTGCAGAGGATTTTACAGCTGTATTTATTCGTGCACCACATATCGTGAGCGTTGGGGAAAATGTAGAAGTGCTAGCTAAACATAATGATCGTATTGTGGCAGCGAGAGAGGGACAGTTCTTAGGTTGTTCTTTCCATCCTGAATTAACAGAAGATCATCGTTTAACTGGCTATTTTATAAATATGGCAATAGAAGCTAAGCAACACTTATTTGCATAAGTTGTTGAATTTCGGAAATAATTATAGTAAGATAAATGCAATTAATATATGGAATCTACTATGATAGGAAATAGTAACAGGTTACTTATTCTAAAAGAGAGCCGATGGTTGGTGTGAATCGGTGAATAAAGCTTGTGAATCCATCCTAGAGTAAAAACAAGGAACGCAATGATTGCTAGTAATTGTTTTCGGCTAAAAACCGTTATGATCTTTAAGGTGAAAAGCAGTTTTTGCTTTTAACTAGGGTGGCAACGCGGGTAACTCTCGTCCCTTTTTTGGGGACGGGAGTTTTTTGTTTTCCAAAAGAAACTTGAGAATTTCTAACAGAGGGCGTCTAACCTAAAAGAAGTAGATTGCATGTAGAAAAAAATGGGAGGAATAAAGAGATGTTAGATATTAAATTTGTTCGTGCTAATTTTGATTTTGTGAAAAGTCAATTACAGCATCGAGGAGAAGATTTATCAGAGCTTGAAAATTTTGAAGCATTGGATGTAAGACGTCGAGAGCTTATTGTTGAAACAGAACAATTAAAAAGCAAAAGAAATGAAGTATCACAGCAAGTAGCAGTTTTAAAAAGAGAGAAAAAAGATGCAGAGGCTCTTATTGTAGAAATGAGAGAAGTTGGCGAAAAAATTAAAGAATATGATAATGAGCTACGTGATGTGGAAGAAAAATTGCAAACCATTATGCTAGGAATTCCGAATCTTCCTCACGAGAGTGTTCCAGTAGGGGATACGGAAGATGATAACATTGAAATTAGAAAATGGGGCGAAATTAGAAAATTTGATTTTGAACCAAAGCCACATTGGGATGTTGCTACTGACTTAGATTTGCTAGATTTTGAAAGGGCAGCAAAAGTAACAGGAAGTCGTTTTGTATTTTATAAAGGTTTAGGGGCTAAACTAGAAAGAGCATTATTTAATTTTATGCTTGATTTGCATACAGAGGAACATGGGTATAAAGAGATTATTCCTCCTTTCCTAGTGAATAGAGCAAGTCTAACAGGTACAGGACAATTACCTAAGTTTGAAGAAGATGCTTTTTTAATAGAAAAAGAAGACTACTTCTTAATTCCAACTTCAGAGGTACCTGTAACCAACCTGCATAGAGATGAAATACTTGATGGGGACCAGCTTCCAATCAAATATGCAGCATTTAGCGCCAATTTCCGTTCAGAAGCAGGATCTGCAGGTAGAGATACAAGAGGTCTGATCAGACAGCATCAATTTAATAAAGTAGAGCTTGTGAAGTTTGTGAAACCAGAAGATTCTTATGAAGAGCTAGAGTCTTTAACAGGAAATGCAGAGAAAGTATTGCAGCTTCTAGGATTACCATACCGTGTTTTGAGTATGTGTACAGGAGATTTGGGCTTTACAGCGGCGAAAAAGTATGATGTGGAGGTATGGATTCCAAGCTATAATACATACCGTGAGATATCTTCTTGTAGTAATTTTGAGGCTTTCCAAGCGAGAAGAGCAAATATTCGCTTCCGCAGAGAGCCTAAAGGAAAACCGGAGCATGTGCACACATTAAATGGTTCTGGCCTTGCGATTGGAAGAACAGTTGCAGCTATTCTAGAAAATTATCAGCAAGCAGATGGAAGTGTTGTAATTCCTGAAGTACTTCGCCCTTATATGAGAAATAGAGAAGTAATTTCTCCTGAGTAAGGTAATAAATAGATAGATAAAAGGATATGACTTCTTGGAAGGGAGCAGCTCTTCCGAGAAGTTAGCTATTCTTAATTTAGTGTAGAAGAATACTATTATTAATGCATTTTTTATATGTTTTTTGATAAAAAAAATAAAAAATAAAAAAATGAAAAATATAGTTGACTTAATATTAAATAGATGATATATTATTACTTGTCTGATGGAGGAATACCCAAGTCCGGCTGAAGGGATCGGTCTTGAAAACCGACAGGCGGGTCAAACCGCGCAGGGGTTCGAATCCCCTTTCCTCCTCCATGATTTTTTAATTTACATTGCGCATAATATTTGGAGATATATGTGACCTGCTACTACGGTAGCAGGTTTTTATTGTTTACATAGACTATTTTGTAAAGTTTGTTGTAAAGATCTGCGACTCGAATCCACCTCAGTTTCCATGGAGCGAATCAGTTTTTCTAATTGATTTATTATTCCTATTGAAAATAGCAACAAACTTTTAGAAAACAACTTATATATATAGGATTTTCCTTATTGTTTTGGAATACAGTCAGCGAATCTTTCGAACAAGATGAAGCTGACTGTATTTGTAAACTAAGGAAAGTCCTTTTTATGCTTTATGGCTATAATTTTTTTGCTGAAGAATCGTTCCTATCTTTTCGATAATTGGTTCGATAGACTGTGTTCCGGCGATAGCGTCATATTCATTAATATTTAAACGAAGTACTGGGCATGCAGAGAAAGACTCAATCCAGTTTTCGTATCTTCCATGCATTTCTTTCCAATAATCAATCGGCGTTTGCTTCTCCATTTCTCGACCTCTTCGATCAATTCGCTGTAAAATATCATCAAGAGATCCTTCAAGGTATATTAACAAATCTGGATGTGGGAAATAAGGTGTCATCACCATTGCATCAAAAAGACTTGTATATGTTTCATAATCTACTTCTGACATTGTTCCTTTTTCATAATGCATTTTCGCGAATATGCCTGTGTCTTCATAAATGGAACGATCTTGAATAAATCCGCCGCCATATTCAAAGATTCTTTTTTGTTCTTTAAAGCGTTCTGCTAAAAAATATACTTGCAGATGGAAACTCCATCTACTAAAGTCATGATAAAATTTATCAAGATATGGATTTGTATCCACTTTCTCAAAGGAAGTTCGAAATTGCAAAGCATCTGCTAGTGCATTTGTTAGCGTTGATTTACCAACACCAACTGTTCCTGCAATCGTAATAACGGAATTGCTAGGAATATTATATTTTGTTCGTAGATTCATGTTTAAAGGCTCCTATATTTAAAGTTTCTTTTATTGTGTCAATAATTTTTACTAAGTCTTGTTTATTTTGAACAAAGTCCAGTGTATCTCCATTGAAATCTAATACAGGAATATGTGGATTATTTTTTTTGAAGTCATTCATGACAATATCATAATCAGAAGCTAGCTGTTCTAAATAAAGAGGACTAATATTTTTTTCAATGTCTCTATCTCTTTTTTTGATTCGTGCCATTATTGTATCCAAGCTGGCATGTAAGTAAATAATAATATTCGGCATCGGTAAGTCTTCTGTTAACACCTCATATATACGAACATATTTCTGTAAATCATTATCCTGTAAAGATCTTTTAGCAAAAATAAGGTTTTTTAATATATGATAATCTGCAACTACAGGAATATTTTTAGATAGATAATGGTCTCTTGTATCGTTTAACTGCTTAAATCGATTACATAGGAAAAACATTTCTGTCTGAAAACTCCATTCATCAATGTTTTCATAAAATTTTCCGAGGAAAGGATTTTCTTCGACAATTTCTTTTAGAAGCTCGTATTGAAAGTACTCTGAGAGTAATTTAGCTAAAGAAGTTTTCCCAACTCCAATAGGTCCTTCTACTGTAATAAAAGGGATACTATTCACACTTGTCCCTCCTGTTCTCTTATTTTTAAGGAGCAAAGATTTTTAAAAGGCTTGTAGATTAGCCTAACAACTATTTTGCGTGTAAAGCCTATACAAACAATTGCTTCCTTTAGTAGGTAATAAAAATAGTACAAGAGTCATTTTAACACATGAAGAGTGATGTGGACATATGCATGTTTTTTCCTGAAGTATTATTACGGCTTATTTCAAATAGAACTATTGGTTAATGAATGATTACCCTAGTTAGAGGATAAAAGAGTAAAAAAATTTTGAATTTTATATTGCTAAATTTTTGATTTATGGTAGTATATGGGTAAAGTTTATAAATGAATCACTAGGGGATCCCTTGATAAGGGCTGAGAATAAAGTAGTTACTTTTTAAACCCTCAAAACCTGAACAGGTTCGTACCTGCGTAGGAAAGTGGAGTATCTTTAAATATGCGTGTCTAATGAACTTTTCATTAGGCGTAGTTTATTAACCACTTTTCTATAATTGGAAAAGTGGTTTTTGGTGTTTTCAGCCACTTTTCCTTCTAAATGATAAGTTGGGGTGATGAATATTAAGATAATGGCTGTCACAGATAACAAACATACCTTAAAGAAGCTTTTATCAATTTTATTAGAAATCCATCCATATGTGGATTATCTGCAAATTAGAGAGAAAGACAAAAGTCCAAAAGAAATTTATAGGCTATGTGATTATTTGCTTAAGGAAGGGGTACCTGCAAGAAAAATAATTGTTAATGATCGTCTTGATATTGCGCTATTGCATTCGTTAAAAAATGTCCATTTACCGACAAGTGGAGTGTCTGTTAATGATGTGAAAACAAGGTTTCCAAAAATGTATATAGGTGTATCTGTTCATAGCAAAGAAGAAGCAATTCTAGCAGATAAAGAGATTGCAGATTATGTCATATACGGCCATTGCTATCCTACAAATAGTAAAAAAGGAAAGCCTCCTATCGTGTTGTCCTCTATCTCTGAAATAAAAAGAAATATATCTATTCCACTGTATGCTATAGGGGGAATTACGGAGAATCAAATAGAAGAACTAGCGAGTTTTGGTGTGGATGGAGTGGCTATTATGTCAGCTATTTTTTCATCATCTGATCCATTAAAGGTAGTGCAAAGTATGAGAGAAAGATGTGAAGAGCTTGGAAACGAAGAAGTTTGATGTTGCAATTATTGGTGGTGGAATTATCGGTAGTTCTATCGCTTACTATTTGGCAAAAGAGAAGAGAAAGGTAGCTATTTTCGAAGCACAGCAAATGGGCGGAAAATCAACAAGTGCTGCAGCTGGAATGCTAGGTGCTCACTCCGAGTATAAAGAATTTATGCAGCTCTATCCATTTGCAAGAAGTAGCCAGCTTTTATATAAGGAACTTTATGAAGAGATAAAAGAACTAACAACTATTGATTTTGAAAAGAAAAATGGTGGATTATTGAAGCTTGCTTATTCAGAGGAAGAAAAGAGAGACCTGGAATCTATTCTTTCCTTATCGTCAGTGGAATGGTTGGATTGCACAGAAGCAAGAGAAAAAGTACCTCAGCTAGCAGCAGATATTGTAGGAGCAGCTTATTTAAAAGAGGATGTACATATTACCCCATTAATAGCATGTAATGGTCTAAGTAAAGGAGCTAAGCTATTAGGAGCCGAAATTTATGAATATACCCGTGTATTAAGAGTGGAAAAGAATGGAATGGGATATGTGCTGAAAACGTCGCAAGGGACCTTTTTAACAGATAATGTTGTCGTTGCGAGTGGTGTGTGGAGTAATTACTTTTTTCAGCAATTAGGATTACCTCATGAAATTATTCCAGTAAAGGGCGAATGTGTGGCCGCGTTAAATGATGGAGCTCCGTTACATTATTCTGTATTTCATGACCAATTTTATATTGTACCTAGAAATAATAATGAGCTTGTTATTGGTGCGACGAAAAAATGGAATGATTGGACTGAAGATCCTTCCCTTGATGGACTACAAGAAGTGATAAAAAAAGCAAAAAGAATGATACCGGAAGTTGGAAAGATGAAATGGAAGCGGGCATGGGCGGGACTTAGACCACAAACTTATGACGGATATCCATTTATAGGAGAGCATCCAGAGATGAAAGGCTTATATTTTGCAACAGGGCATCAACGAAATGGCATATTATTAGCACCAGCTACAGGGAAGATGATTCGTGATTTAATGATTGGTTCACCTGTAGAGAAACGGTGGGTAGATGCATTTAAAGTGGAGCGTCATGATTTTATGCATAGGGAGGGAAGTAAGTAATTGATCATCCAATTGAATGGGAAGGAACAGCAGCTGCCGGAGAATGTAGTTACAGTGGAAGATTTATTGCATTTATTTGCATTAAATAATCGTATTGTGATTGTGGAGATAAATAAAAATATTTTACGAAAAGAGCACTATCAAGCTCATTTATTAAAAGAAAAAGACAAAGTCGAATTAATTCATTTTGTTGGAGGAGGGTAAACATGTTAACAATAGCTAATCGCACGTTTCAGTCTCGTTTATTACTTGGAACAGGGAAATATCCGTCACTTGAGGTGCAAAAAAAGGCTGTAGAAGTATCACAAAGTGAGATTCTAACCTTTGCTGTACGGAGGATGAATATATTTGAAGAATCACAGCCGAACTTTTTAGAGCAATTAGATTTAAAAAGATATACGCTCCTTCCTAATACAGCAGGCGCAAAAACAGCTGAGGAAGCGGTAAGAATCGCTAAGCTTGCAAAAGCATCTGGATTATGTGACATGATTAAAGTTGAAGTAATTGGGTGTGATAAATCGCTGCTGCCAGATCCTGTAGAAACGTTAAAGGCTTCTGAGCAGTTGTTAGAAGAAGGATTTATTGTATTGCCTTATACTTCTGATGATGTAGTGCTTGCTAGACGGCTAGAACAGTTAGGGGTACATGCCATTATGCCTGGCGCTTCGCCAATTGGGTCTGGAAAAGGAATTATCAACCCATTAAATTTACAATTTATTATTGAACAAAGCGCGATTCCTGTTATTGTAGACGCAGGAATCGGTTCTCCAAAGGATGCAGCATATGCTATGGAGCTTGGAGCAGATGGGGTGCTTTTGAATACGGCAGTTTCCAATGCGAAAGACCCAGTTACAATGGCATATGCCATGAAGCTAGCGATCGAAGCAGGACGATTAGGATACGAAGCAGGAAGAATAGCAGAGAAAAATTATGGAGTCGCAAGTAGTCCTTTGACAGGGATGATTACATCTTGACTAGTCGCTTTTTGAAACAAGCATTATTTATTGGAAAAGATGGGCAAATAAAAATTGAAAATAGTCACGCTGTTATTTTAGGAGCTGGAGCTTTAGGATCGGCAGTGTCTGAGATGCTAGTTAGAGCGGGAATAGGAAAACTCACCATTATTGATCGTGATTACGTGGAACAAAGTAATCTGCAAAGACAGCAGCTATATACAGAAGAGGATGCGGCGAAAAAGCTTCCTAAAGCAATTGCTGCAGAAAAAAGACTAAAGGAAATTAACAGTCATACACTTATTGAGTCGATTGTGGAGGATATTAACTATCATACGGTGGAAAAATTTATTCGTGGTGCATCTATTTTAATGGATGGAACGGATAATTTTGAAACAAGAATGGTGATAAATGATGCTGCGATTAAGCATCATATTCCTTTTCTATTTGGAGCTTGTGTTGGGAGCTATGGGCTTTCTTATCCAGTTATTGGAGAACATGCTCCTTGTCTCCATTGTTTAATTGAAAAGCTTCCTTCTCAACATATTACATGTGATACGGCGGGTGTTATTAGTCCCATCGTTCAGTGGGTTGCTGCCATGCAAGTATCACAAGCAATGCAGATTCTTGCAGGTAAAACAGTATGGCCAGTCCTTCGTTCTTTTGATATTTGGAAAATGGAATATGCGGAAGTGAATGTTGCGGCATTAAGAAATAACAGCTGTCCTTCTTGTGGGGACGATGCTGACTTTCCGTATTTATCAGCGCAAAAACAAACGAAAGCGGCTGTACTGTGTGGGAGAGATGCGGTTCATATTCGTCCGCCTATTTTTAAGGAATTGGATTTATATGGGCTCTCGCAACGGTGGAAATCTCTGGTGGAAAACTTAATTGCAAATCCCTATTTAGTTTCTTTTCATTATGATGGTTATCGAGTTATCCTATTTAAGGATGGTCGTGCTATTATTCATGGAACCTCAGAGGTTAGTATGGCAAAGTCAATATATACAAAATTAATTGGTTAGAAGATGCATAAAAAGGAAAGGTCTGATTGAAAAAGAGACCTTTCCTTTTGTATTTAAGTTCTTTTTGTTACTTGGAAATTATCTACTATTAAAAGCCAATTTTGAGGAAATGGCAACCCTAATTTCCAATAGCTGATTCCTCTTAAATTTAATTCTTTAATTAAATTGAATTTAGCTTGAATGGAGCGGGCGTCCTCAAACCATACTTCATGTAATTTCCCTGCACTATCTGTGTATTTAAAATAAGGAGCCTGTGCTTTCTGATCATAAAGAATAGCGACATTATTATCAGCTGCAAGCTGTATTGCTGCTTGAGGACTAAGTGCTTTTGCAATGGATCCTTCAACGAATGGCAGTGTCCAATCATATCCATAAAGATTTTGCCCCATCATAATTTTAGAAGAGGGAATTTCGGTGATTGCATATTCGAGTACCTCTCTTACAGGCCCAATAGGAGAAACAGCCATAGCAGGTCCGCCACTATAGCCCCATTCATATGTCATGATGACAACAAAATCAACAATTTCTCCGTGGGCTTTGTAATCATGTCCTTCGTACCATTTTCCTTTTTGATCGGCACTTGTTTTAGGAGCCAAAGCAGTAGATAATAGCCAGCCTTCTTGTGAAAAACGATTTTTGGCTTTACGCAGGAAGGAGTTATAGGCTTCCCGATCAACTGGTCTTAAATATTCAAAATCAAAATGGATATCTTTAAATCCGTATTTTTTAGCGGTCGCAACTATATTATTGATAAAGTTATTTTGGATGGTTTCATCATTTAATAGGATTCTTCCTAATTCATCACTAAATTGATCGTTCTCCTGGTTCGTAATGACCATCATGAGTACATTTCTATTTCTTTGGGCAATGCTAGGGAAATTATTGAGGATCGGTTCTTTTAAGCTTCCATCCCGTAATGCTTGAAAACTAAAAGGAGCGAGATAGGTTAAATAGGGAGCGGCTTCTCGCGCGCTTGCCTCTAAATTAGGGGCAACAGATGTTCCTCTTGGTTCCACATATGCATTAGTATCAACTGGTCTTTTTGGACGATCTGGAATGTATAAACGTAAGCCGACTTGTAAAGATTGGTTCACAGGAATGGAATTAATAGTGGCTAATTGTTCATAATTTAATCGGAATCTTTGAGCGATAGACCAGAGGCTGTCTCCTGGCTGTACCCAATAAAAGCTGCCGATGATGGGAATGACTAGTGCTTGCCCTATTGTTAATCGATCCGGATTTGGCAGGTCGTTCGCTTCTACCAAATCATTAACTGTAGTACCGTATGCAGCTGCAATGCCTGTTAAGGTTTGATTATTGCTGACAACATGAATTTGCATATTCTTCCCTCCTGATAAGGATACATTATTACAGCTTATGAGGAAGAAAGAGGAGAAATGCTCGTGTTTTCTTTGAATGTAAATATTTTTGCACGCATAACATTTTTCATCATTCGAATAGCATAGTGATTATCTTCATCGTCAACAGAAGCAATACAATTATCTGGGATAAGAAGTGGATATTCTCGCATATAGGCGTCATTTGCAGTAAATAACACGCAAATATTGCCAGCAATTCCGCTAAGGATAAGCTTTTTTACTTGCAACTGGGTAAGTAATGTATGTAAGGCTGTCCCATAAAAAGCAGAATGTCTTGGTTTTATTAAAAAATAATCTTTGTCAGTTGGCTTTATTTTGCCAATAACAGATTCGCTTTTTTCATTTTTACAATACTCTATTACTTTGTTCAATTCTGCTTGCCATAAATTATAGTGATCATTGATATAGATGATTGGAATATTTTCTTTATCACATTGTTTCTTTAGTAATTGGATTTGATCTGCAATTTTTAATGCCTTTTCTGCTAAAATATTTCCATGCTCAAAATTAAAGTCATTAATCATATCAATAATTAACAGAGCTGTTTCAGATGATTCCATACGGTTCTCCTTTTCTATGTAAAATGGTAGAATGAAGCATTGGTTCTAGTTGTAAAGAAAAATCAATCAGTCCATCCAACAACTTTCTCTCGTTTGGCTAAAGTGGAATGGTTGTGATTAATTATCTAGTTTACTTAGTTTAAATCAAAGAAGAAATTTCATAACAAATTTTGTGTTTTTATATAGGTGGGCTGTAAGAATGGAAGAAAAACAAGATCAATTATTTATGAAAATAGCGATAGAGGAAGCACAGAAAGCGGCAGAAATTGGAGAAGTGCCTATTGGAGCAGTTGTTGTCTATAGGGGGGAGGTAATAGCAAGAGCACATAACTTAAGAGAAACAGATCAATCTGCTGTTGCCCATGCAGAATTACTCGCCATTGAAAAAGCTTGTAAAGTATTAGGTACGTGGAGGTTAGAAGAAGCAACACTTTATGTTACTCTTGAGCCATGTGCGATGTGTTCTGGCGCTATTCTACTGTCACGTATTCCTCGAGTAGTTTATGGAGCTGCTGATCCAAAGGGAGGTTGTGCTGGTACCTTTATGAATTTACTTCAAGATAGTCGGTTTAATCATCAGAGTGAAGTGGCTTCTGGTATATTAGACCAAGAATGCGGACAGTTATTAACTTCTTTTTTTCAGGAAATTAGAAATCGTAGAAAGGAAGAAAAAAGACAAAAGACAAGTAAAAATGATCTTTACAATAATTAACAAATGCTTTATGTTGATTTTTCCTTTCATTATCAGTATACTAAGAGTGTGTCTTAAGGACACCTAATATTCGGTATCAATTTTGTCGTGCTAAGCGGGGAGGTAGCGGTGCCCTGTACTCGCAATCCGCTCTAGCGAGGCTGAATTCCTTTCTGAGGCTGGTATCCTGTAGGGTCTGCCTTAAGTAAGTGGTGTTGACGTCCGGGTCCTGCGCAATGGGAATCCATGAACCATGTCAGGTCCGGAAGGAAGCAGCATTAAGTGGACACCCCCATGTGCCGCAGGGTTACCTGGACCGAGCTAACTACTTAAGTAACGCTTATGGGTGCCAGTCGATGAAAGGTGCACGGCAGCTTAATTTATACATACAAAACTCATCCACTAGGATGAGTTTTTTTGTAAGATGAAAACGAATAAATGAGCGGTTTTTACTTAAATAGAAAGAGGTGCCGTGGTTTTTCTTTTTTAAAGGGAAGCTATTTAGATGCCTTTATGTATGCTATTATGGATGTAAAAATATACATGGATAAGCTATAATAATTGTATGAATAAAAAATGGAGGGTACTATGAACTATCAAGCTTTATATCGGGTTTGGCGTCCTCAGCAGTTTATAGATGTAGTAGGGCAGGAACACGTAACAAAGACATTGCAAAATGCCCTTCTTCAACAAAAAATATCTCACGCTTACTTGTTCTCTGGACCAAGGGGAACAGGGAAAACTAGTGCAGCAAAAATATTAGCAAAGGCTGTTAACTGTGAGAGAGCACCAATTGGTGAACCTTGTAATGAGTGCGATGCGTGTAGGGGCATTACAGATGGTACTATACCAGATGTAATCGAAATAGATGCTGCTTCTAACAATGGAGTAGAAGAAATAAGGGATATAAGAGATAAGGTTAAATTTGCTCCTAGCTCTGTACCTTATAAAGTTTATATTATCGATGAGGTGCATATGCTATCAATTGGAGCATTTAATGCTCTTTTGAAAACATTGGAGGAACCCCCTAAACATGTAATCTTTATTTTGGCCACTACTGAACCTCACAAAATTCCTTTAACGATTATTTCAAGATGTCAGCGATTTGATTTTAGACGGATTACATCGCAAGCGATTGTCAATCGAATGAGATTGATTATGGATGAGTCAGCAATCTCCTGTGAGGAAAAAGCATTGCAAATGATTGCAAGAGCGGCAGATGGTGGAATGCGTGATGCGTTAAGTTTGCTAGATCAAGCTATTTCTTATAGCAATGAAGTAGTTACAGTCGAAGATGCTCTTACCGTAACTGGAGCTGTTTCCCAAAACTTTTTAAATACTTTATCTAAAGCTATTTTAGATGGAGACACTGTAAGAGGTCTTCAATCATTAGATGAATTACTTCTTGCAGGAAAAGACTCTAATCGATTTATTGAAGATTTTATCTTTTTTTATCGAGATATGCTGCTATATAAAACAGCGCCTCGCTTAGAAGAATCATTAGAGCGAGTTTTGTTAGATGATGATTTCAAAGATCTTGCAGAAACGTATACACATGAACAAATTTATGAGCTTATTCGCGTATTAAATAAAACGCAGCAAGATATGCGCTGGACCAATCATCCTAGAATCTTTTTAGAAGTGGCGATTGTGAATCTGTGCCAGCTAGAGACGGCGACTTCATCTGGACAAGCACATGTGAGTATCCCAGAAATACAATCTTTACTTGATAAGATAACTTCTTTAGAACAAGAAGTTTCGAACCTCAAGCAAAATGGAGTATCTGTAGCAGTGGAAACACAGCCAATACAGAAAAAAGCTAGAACGAATAGAAAAGGATTCCAAGCTCCATTAGGTAAAATAACGGAAACTCTAAAAAATGCAACGAAGCAAGAACTACAAAAAGTAAAAAGTAATTGGGGAGCAATGCTAAATACGCTAGTCCAAAATCAAATGAGATCACAGGCAGCGTTATTGAATGAAGCAGAACCAGTTGCTGCATCATCTGACTCTTTGATTATTAAGTTTAAATATGAAATCCACTGTCAAATGGCATTAGATAATGGTAAATTTATAGAGACGATTACTAATTCTTTGTATCAGCTTACAGGTACAAGGTATAATTTATTAGGAGTCCCGGAAGAACAATGGCTCACTATAAGGGAAGACTTTCTAAATAGTTCTCATCATGCAGAGTCTGATGAGGAAGACGAAGAAATACGTCAAGATAATCCTGTTGTCTCGGAAGCAATAAAATTATTTGGTGAAGAATTATTAGAAGTGAAGGATTAATTTTGAACCTATTGGTTATATATGTACATAATATGTAGATAAACCAATGGAAACTATAAACTGGAGGTAATGATAAATGCGTGGAATGGGAAATATGCAAAATATGATGAAGCAAATGCAAAAAATGCAAAAGAAAATGGCTGAAGCTCAAGAGCAACTTGGTGAGGAGAAAATTGAAGGAACAGCAGGGGGCGGAATGGTAACTGTAGTTGTATCAGGTCATAAAGAAATTCTTGATGTCATTATTAAGGAAGAGGTTGTCGATCCAGAAGATGTAGAAATGTTGCAAGATCTAGTTCTAGCAGCAACAAATGATGCATTAAAAAAAGCGGATGAACTTACTAACTCTACTATGGGTCAGTTTACAAAAGGATTAAATCTTCCTGGAATGTTTTAAGGAGGGAGATTATGCATTATCCTGAACCTATATCAAAGCTGATTGACAGCTTTATGAAATTGCCAGGCATCGGGCCTAAAACGGCCTCAAGACTGGCTTTTTTTGTATTAAATATGAAAGAAGATACAGTGTTAGATTTCGCAAAGGCACTTGTTAATGCAAAAAGAAACCTTACTTATTGCTCTGTTTGTGGGCATATAACAGACCAAGATCCATGTTATATATGTGAAGATAGCAGAAGAGACAGAAGTATTATATGTGTAGTTCAAGATCCTAAAGATGTAATTGCGATGGAAAAGATGAAAGAATATAACGGACTTTATCATGTGCTTCATGGTGCTATTTCTCCGATGGATGGTATAGGACCAGAAGATATTAATGTACCTTCTTTAATAAAAAGATTGCAAGATGATGAAGCGCAAGAGGTTATTATGGCAACCAATCCGAATATAGAGGGAGAAGCAACAGCCATGTATATCTCACGTCTTCTTAAACCATCAGGAATTAAAATCACAAGAATTGCCCATGGTTTACCAGTAGGTGGCGATTTAGAATACGCAGATGAGGTTACACTATCTAAAGCATTAGAAGGTAGAAGAGAAGTGTAAGAACAGGAGGGCTAGTGATGTTCTTTCAAAGAAAAGGGAAGTTAAGGAAGGATTTCGATGAAAAGCTATTAGTCCAATTTAATCATTTAAAGAAAGAATGGTTAAATGATAAGAGTCTATTAGATAAAAGTTTTGATCCTTCCGATGAAGTAATTAGCGCTGCTAAACTGTCAGAAGCAAAATACTTTTTCCTATTTAAAGAAGCAAAACAAAGAAAAATAAACTTATTAAAATAATAAACAGACCGAGTGAAAACTTATTTTTGCTCGGTCTGTTCTTTTTTGTTTTTTATTCTTTTCCATTATTATTGGAGATTAGAGCATAATGGAACAAAGTAATCTTTTGTTTAAATAATAAAAAGTATTGGATATAGTCTTATAATTCATAGGAAAAGTTGTCCCTTCTAGGTCTTATTTATAGAAAGTAGACATAATTATAAATACAAGCATAGTGAGGGAGGATGGATAGTGAGCCCGGTTGTTATTATATCTATTGTTATCGGTTTAATTATTTTGTTGCTAGTAGTTGGAACACCAATAAAGCCGCTTAGAATGATTGGACAAGGTATTATTAAAATTATGATAGGTGCATTATTTTTATTTTTCCTAAATACGGTTGGTAATCAATATGGTATACATGTGCCGATAAATTTTGCGACTTCAACTGTGTCAGGGATATTAGGAATTCCAGGTGTAGCAGCGTTAGTAGCTATTCAATTGTACATTATTTAAAGGTATATTTACTATAATTTGATAGAGATTATCTATACTACTCAAAGGGAATGAATAAACCTTTGAAGAAAAGATAGATAATCTTTTTTTGTGAGTTTTATAATAGTTAGGGTGGGAAGGTGGTTTATTCATTTAGTAGACGATACTTAATTGTAATTGATTTTTATCACACTTTGGAAATGAAGTAAGACTCTCATCTTTTATTAAGGAACATTATCCATTATTTAATCATTTACAGATTACGATAAAAGTGAAGAAAAAAGGGTTGACTTCATTAAGTAAGGATGATAATATATAAAAAGTCGTCAGATTGATTAGGTTAATCGCTGAAAATTACTTTTTGAAAAAGTGGTTGACTTCAAAAATTGATTATGATATTATATAAAAGTTGCTTCTGATAGCAACAAACAAATTGCTCTTTGAAAACTGAACAAACAAACGTCAACAATAATCGTTTTATAACGAATGTTATAGAATGACAACAAGTAATAAAAAG
>NZ_JBQHVO010000077.1:0-20618 GCF_052064465.1 Niallia sp. HCP3S3_B10
GAAACACGACGAACGCTAGTGAGTCGATGTTGACTTATCGTAGGGAGGAGACCGAAGTTTGCTAGCTGATAGGCGCCAGAGCTGGATTGATCATAAAGCGGAATGGGACCGTTTAGCGGCGTGTGGGGTGGAGCAGCATTTCCTGAGATAAAGGAAACACGGTGAACGCTAGTGAACCGATGTTGACTTATCGTAGGGAAATGGTGAGAAGCCCATCAGCCGTTGGTCCCTTGCAGCTGGATTAATTAAAAAGCGGAGGCGCCTTGCTTATCAGCGTACAAACTGGAGGGCTTCGACTGAGATAAAGGAAACACGACGAACGCTAGTGAGTCGATGTTGACTTATCGTAGGGAGGAGACCGAAGTTTGCTAGCTGATAGGCGCCAGAGCTGGATTGATTATAAAGCGGAATGGGACTGGGTAAAAAAGAGAGAAATAGGAGATGGCAACAAATTCTCGATTATAAATAGAGGATAAGGAAAGGGATATTTTCACTAAAATTCCCTTCCTTATCCTCTTTTTGATTTTATCGAAATGCCTGCATGATTTTCTCGTTTCTTTCCACAACTCGATTATAATAGGATTCAAATAGCGGTAGTTCCTCTTCCTGTAATTGATCTGCAAATAAAAACTCGGCATGATCTTTTAAAGCGAGTAGCAATTTAGTCATCACTTGATCGACTGTTAAAGACACTCCTAACAATTCTGCTAAAGATGCCATTACTTCAGGATTTATTTCTGGATATTCAAACTTTGTCGTTTCTCCTTGTAGACCAGAAGAATAGAATTGTTTGATGATGTCCGCTCTTTCCTGCCCACTTCCATTTACGCAAAGATAAATTTGAACAGCTACTCCGCTTCTTAAGCGTCTCTGTGAAATTCCCGCAAACTTTTTGCCATCTATGCTTAAATCATAGCTTCCTGGACAATAGGAACCCACAATTTCCTTTGCTTCCATGCATTTGCCATAATCCTGAAACATATATTGAATCAATTCGAACATCGTTTCATAGCCACTGTTAATATCAATTCGTTTCTCCTGCTCTGGAAGAATAAGAGATATGTTTAGCACGTCTTTATCTAAAACAACAGCTAAACCACCTGAATTACGAACAATATATTGGTAGCCCTGTTCTTTTAAAAAAGCTAACGCATCTTTTAAATGAGGTAGCCTCGTATCCTGTATCCCTAATACAATCGTCCGATCATGTACCCAAGTTCTTGCAGTAGCAGGTACTATCCCGCTTCCAACAGAAGAACATAAAGTATCATCCATTCCAAATGAATGCAGTGCTGATACATGTAAACCTGTTGTGGACTGATCGATGATTCTCCATTTATCCTGTTTTAACAAACTAGTATTGCCGACCATCACTTAGCTCCTTTTTGTTTAAACAACCATCTATTCTCTTTTTTAAAGATATAGTCTTATTATTCATTCACAATGATTTATTATAACGAAATTAGAGCTATTTCAAAAGATATCTTCTCGTTTTTGTTGGTAATTTTCATACTATTTTTTTAAAAGAAGGCTCTGTTATTATTTATTTTCTTGTAATATGAAAAAAATAGGCGGAGAATTTCCGGCTAATGTATATAGAGCGAGCATAATCAGCAGATATAAGCGGAGATATTCCGAATAACTGCTCTAAATAAGACAAAATTCAAAGATTTGGATACGATAAACGAAAAAATGTCCCTTATTTTTAAGGAAGTATGGATATTTCCCCATTTAAACGGAATTTTTCCGTTTATTTTCAAAAAAACAGTATAAACAAATTCAGTTATAAATAAACCTAGAAGAAAAATCTTCACTCCAATAGTAAAAAAATTGATAGACTTTCATTTAGTTTGGCCCAGGGGTTACCCAAACTTTGTA
The DNA here is from genome assembly GCF_052064465.1 of Niallia sp. HCP3S3_B10. Taxonomy (NCBI): domain Bacteria; kingdom Bacillati; phylum Bacillota; class Bacilli; order Caryophanales; family Bacillaceae; genus Niallia; species Niallia sp. HCP3S3_B10. The sequence continues at coordinate 1,879 of NZ_JBQHVO010000077.1, forward strand.
TATAAAAACATTGTCTAATACCTTTTTTTCGGTATGTACAACAAAATGAGGAACGGATCCTAAGAAAAAAGAAAGAGCATAAGCTATTTTATAATCAAGAGTTATATATCCATCAATAGTTCTTCCATAAATCTCATTAGCTATTGAATCTGCCCACACTTCTGATTCCCATAATGTTTCAAAAACAACGTCTTCCCTTTTCCATCTTATTTCCATAAATCTTATAACTCCCTTCCTTAATTTCCTTATGATTCTCTATTTATGGGTAATGTTTATTTTAAATAATATCAGCTTTTTAAAGCATAGTTGCTACTCTTTATTAATTATTCCTTTTTAAAATTTTATAATGATCCTTCTGCATAAGTGGGATAAGGGGAGGGATAAATAGCGAAACTCAAAAAAGACGCCTCCCTAACTTTAAGGAGACGCCCTTCTTAAAAAATTACTTCGTTAAGCTTTGACCTGCTGTAATTAGAGCTAATTTATAAACATCTTCTTCGTTACATCCACGAGAAAGGTCGTTTACAGGAGCATTTAGTCCTTGAAGAATTGGTCCAACTGCTTCAAAGTTACCTAGTCTCTGTGCAATTTTATAGCCAATATTTCCAGCTTCTAAGCTTGGGAATACAAATACATTTGCATCCCCTTGTATTGGAGAATCTGGAGCTTTTTGTTTTGCTACAGACGGAACAAATGCAGCATCAAATTGGAATTCACCATCAATAACTAATAATGGATCTCTTAATTTAGCCTCCGCTAAAGCACCTTCTACTTTTTCTGTTTCTGGTGATTTTGCAGATCCTTTTGTAGAGAAGCTTAACATCGCAACACGTGGATCAATGTCAAACATTCTTGCTGTCTTTGCACTTTCCACAGCAATTTCCGCAAGGTCTTGTCTATCTGGAGTAATATTGATTGCACAATCAGCAAATACGTATTTCTCGTCTTCGCGAACCATGATGAATACACCAGAAGTCTTTTTCACGCCTTGTTTTGTTTTAATGATTTGTAAAGCTGGACGAACAGTATCAGCTGTTGAATGAATCGCGCCACTTACTAAACCATCTGCTTGGTTAGCATATACAAGCATTGTTCCAAAATAGTTTTCATCTAATAGGATTTTACGAGCATCTTCTTCTGTTACTTTTCCTTTACGTCTTTCTACAAAAGAAGCAACAAGTGCATCGAACTGAGCATATTTCTTTGGATCATAAATTTCAGCGTTTTCTAAAGAAACACCTAGATTGTTTGCTTTAGCTTGAACTTCTTCTATGTCACCAATTAAAACAGGAATTAAAATTTTATCTTCTGCTAAACGACCAGCAGCTTTTAAAATTCTTTCATCTAATGCTTCTGGGAAAACAATCTTCACGTTTTGACCAGTTACTTTTTCTTTTAAACTTGTAAATAAATCACTCATTAAATTTCTTCCTCCTTTTTATGTACACTTATTAGGATACTCTACCATGGTAAAAATTCAAGGAATATTCCTTACTTTTTTCTAATTTTATCCCCCAAAAACACGATTAGTTCACGTTCCTCATACATATGAGATAAAAGTAAATATGGATGAAATGCTCCCTTTATACAATCTGATATTTCCCTATAATTATCTTCCTTATACTTTATTGTGCTATTTCAAACTTCTTTTTATATCAGTCACAATTTGTTCACAATTTACTCAAGGTTTATTCCGTTTGTATCTGGAGAAACTATGATATAGTTAAAATCATATAAACGTTATTAAATAAGGAGTGAACATATAAATGAGTGAAGCGGCAAAAACATTAGATGGCTGGTATTGTCTTCATGACTTCCGAACTGTAGATTGGACAACCTGGAAAATGTTACCTGATGAAGAGAGACAAGCAGCAATCAACGAATTTCAAGGACTCTTGGAAAAATGGAACGTTGTTCAGGAAAATACTAGCGGCAGCCATGCCCTATATACAATCGTTGGACAAAAAGCAGACTTTATGATGATGATTCTGCGCCCAACTATGGAAGAATTACAGCAACTAGAAACAGAATTCAACAAAACAAAGCTAGCTGAATTTACAATTCCAGCTCATTCCTATGTGTCTGTTGTAGAATTAAGCAATTATCTACCATCGGATTCTGATAAAGACCCGTATGAAAATCCATATGTGAAAGCAAGATTATACCCTATCCTTCCGACATCCAATTATGTATGCTTCTATCCAATGGATAAGCGTCGTCAAGGGGAAGACAACTGGTATATGCTTCCGATGGAAAATCGTAAAGACTTAATGCGTAGCCATGGGATGATTGGTAGACAATATGCTGGGAAAGTAAAACAGATTATTACGGGATCTGTTGGCTTTGATGATTATGAGTGGGGAGTAACATTATTTTCTGATGATGTTCTTCAATTCAAAAAACTAGTATATGAAATGCGTTTTGATGAAGTGAGCGCTCGCTATGGTGAATTCGGCTCTTTCTTTGTAGGAACCATTCTTAAACAAGAGGCAATAACAGACTATCTACATGTAAATGAATAAATGGGAGTAGTTCTCTAAAAGAATTTAACTTTGTATAGTTTTTAATCTATGACGGAGCAAAACTTTTAGAGAACGCTCCTTTTTTAACGCATATAGCTTTCTTAAACCTACATTCTATATATCATATACCTTAAGCAATTGTTAAAATTCATATTGCTTGAAGCCTCTTAAAGGCAATATACGTTCCTCACCTAGTCCTTCTTAATAACCTCTTCTATTTAAATTGCAACTCCTTGTCATAACTTATTCTGTTTCCTCATAGGATGAAATAGTGAGCGATGACCTATGAATGAATTAACATTCACCGTCTACTTCTAATTTCTACATTTTATGGTCAACTTCGATGCTTGGAAGTATGTTGTGAAGATTGGATAAAAGACAATGGAGGGATGAAAATGAGTCAATCTAATTATGGAAACTATGGTTATCCGCAGGGCTACGGGAATTTCCCCGGACAAATTCCTACCTACGGGAATCAGCAAATGTATCAGCCACAAGCACCGATTCAGCAAGGAGTACCTACACCTACTCCTGCACCTACACCAAGTGCAACACCTACTACCTTGCCAGGACAGCTGCCAATTGAAGCGTCTTATATTGAGAATATTTTACGCCTAAACAAAGGGAAAATAGCAACTGTATATGCAACATTTGAAAACAACAGAGAATGGAATGCAAAAATCTTTAAAGGCATTATTGAAGCTGCAGGGCGAGATCATCTTATCTTAAGTGATCCACAAACAGGAACTCGCTATTTAATTCCAATGCTATATGTGGATTACGTTACATTTGACGAAGAAATTGAGTATGAATATCCGTATGGCGTTGCAGCACCAAATCTAACTACATATCCGCCTAGATAAGTCAAAAGCGCCTATGTTATTAAAATATTATTAGTGCATCACTTATATAGTGGTGTACTTTTTTGTTTTATAATACTTTCAGCTTATAAAAAAGGGAATGGAAAAAGTCCCTTTTTTACGTTATACAAGCTATTTAGATATTTTATGCTTCACCAAAAAGTAAGCAGTTATCCATGCAGTAATAGGAATGACAAGTGTAACACCAGTTCCTGCACTCAGAATTGTAATCATTTCTGCACTGAATATTTTTGAATTGATGATTTCTCCTATTGAATAGGATAAGTCCTTAAACCAAATTAGCAGGGCAATATATCCGCCAAAGAAAGCGAAAAATAATGTATTTGTACTTGTTCCTAGAATATCTTTGCCAATACTTAATCCAGCCCTGTATAATTCCCCTCTACTAATATGAGGATTGTGAAAATGAATTTCACGCATTGGCGATGAGATGGCCATGGCTGTGTCTGTAATGGCACCAATTGTACTCATGATAATTACAGAAGTGCCAATTTTAATAAAATCTACACTGATAGTAAAGGAAAACATACTAAGTTCTTCTAATTCTTCGACCCCAAATCCCTGAATCATTGCTTTATTCGATAGGTAGAGAATAAACACGAGCAGAAGAATAATCGTAATCATGGTGGATAAGAATGCCGTCTTTGTTTTGATATTCACTCCATTAATATAAAATAGGTTGATACAGCTAATTACTATACTTGCAAATAAGGTTAGGATAATCGGATTTATGCTTGGGTTAGTCATGAAAATCGTAATAATAATAACCACACTAAAGTTAAAGAATAGTGCAAAAAACGAATTTACTCCCTTCGTTCCACCTATAATGCTCATTAAGATAAATAAAATAATACCTAGCACCACTAATACATTCATTCGCTTGCTCGCTTTCTGTTAACGAAAAAAATAGTTATATATAAACCTATCGGAATCGTTAACACAATTCCTATACCGCCAGCTAGCGCTCGTGCCAATTCTAATGATAGATTCATCGAGAGTGTAAAACCTAATGGCGACGCATTTTTAAAATAAAGGATAAGCATTGGTATTGTTCCACTAATATAGGCAAAGAGCAAAATATTCGTCATGGTTCCCATTATATCTTTTCCAATCTCTCTTCCTGATGTTATTAGCGCTTTAACTGATATATTGTTATTCTTTTCATATAATCCAAATATGGAAGAAGACATCGTAATAGCTACGTCCATCACAGCACCGAGCGACCCAAGAAATAATCCCGCTAGAAAAACCAATTTATAAGGACGAGTAATAAATTGTAGCTCCTCATAGCGAAGACCTTTTTCTGAAGTTACCCATAAAACGAAGTAAGTAATGGCTAAAGAAAGAAAAGTACCTAATAAGGTTGCTATAATCGCTGCATATGTTTTTTCATTTCGTCCACTTACGAGTATAAGAGAAATAATCGTAAATATAATAACACTGATACTACAAATTATAAGGAGACTTTTCTCTGAAGTGTTTACATAAACATCCAATGCAATCGATAATATAATGGCATTAATGACTAAACTAAACAGAGAAAACAGTCCTTGCCTTTTACCTACAAATAATAAGGAAAAAATAAAAACCCACGTAATCATCAACAAATATTTATCCCGTTTTACATCGTCAACACTTCCTTTGAGGTATCCATTCTCTCCTACCTCGGAATCGATATGAACGAATAACTCGCTTCCAATATGATATTCATCATTATTAGCCTTGGAGGAAGTAAATTCATTCGTTAGGTATATTTGCTTCCCTTTTTCCTTTCCGTTTTTTACTTCTCCAATAATCTGCTGTGTAAATAATTTATCCATATTATTTACATGATCCTTAATTTCAGTTTGGTCTAGTAGTTCTGTTTTTACTACTTCCACTATAGGCCTTTCATAAAAAGAGTAGTTATTATGAACAAAAATAATCGAGCCTATAAAGGTAAGTAAAACGATACTAATAAAGCCTTTCATTTTTTTGCTTATTTCCGTAAATTTTTTAATCATTTGTTTCAAGAGCATCCTCTCTACTAAAAATTTTATCCTTCAATCAAGAAAAAAAGGATAGGTAAGAACATTTTATCTTCTGCTCACCTATCCTTTTTTATTTAATCTTCTTACATCCACTTCCATGCAGCGATAATAACTAATAGCCACGCGGTCAAAAATGCTACGCCACCTATTGGTGTAATAGCTCCTAGTACTTTGATCTGGGTAACTGCCAATATGTATAGGCTTCCTGCAAATAGAATAATGCCAATAAACATTAGCCACCCTGCCCAGTTTAACAAGCTGCTTGCTGGAAACTTCCCTAAGAGCAAGCCAATTAGTATTAAGCCTGTACTATGGAACATTTGATATGTTACTCCCGTTTTCCATGTTTCCAAATATTTATCTGGAATTCTACCTTCTAGACCATGGGCACCAAAGGCTCCTAAACCAACGGACAATAATGCATTGATGGCTCCAATAATGATAAAAGTTTTCATTTTTATCTCCTTTTTCTTGCAGATTATTGGTATCATGAAATTCCTTCATTTACAAAACTATCCGATCTAAAAATCAAATAAAGAATCGCCATTTCCTTCAGCCATCTTTATTTTATTTGTTTGTGTCTGTATCGGTTGTTGTTTTGGAATGGTTAATGGTGCTTGCATAGCTTGGAAGGATGGCTTTTGCACAGGGTGCTGGTAGGTTATGCTTTCTTTCCCCTCTTGTTCAAGTACTAATTCGCATAAGGATTTAATAGCGTAAACTCTTTCCCTTATTCTTGCATCCGAATCGCTTGTCTTTGCTTCTAGTAACTGATCCTCTATTTTAGCTAACAATTGCTGTACAGATATATTCATTTCATCCCTCCTTTTGCCTGGAAACGAAGGCACTCTTGTCCAGATGCTCTCTTTACTTCAACGGAAGGCATCGTTCTTCCTTTAAATTGAAACGCCTTACATCCTTTAGGGAACTGACTATCCCATGTTACATAGTAGAACTTACATTTATAACAATTTACCTTATTCTTTTCCATTCCATACCCTTTCTTAATCCATTAAAGAAAAACACAAGCAGAAGCTGGGACATAAGTATCCCAGCTTTAAAATAAACCAGAAAACGAAGTAGCCAACAAAAATCCGCATACTTTCTTTGTTTGGGCTTTTTTAGCTTTTTTTGAAAGCTAGTGCTATAATCCACAGCCTATATATTTCCTTTATTATATTATTCTTTTACTAAAAAATCATCTATGCACCAATTAATAGGAGTCTTCCCTCTATTTTCAAGCATTCTATTAATGGTAGAAAACGGCCTGCTTCCTAAAAACCCTCGATGGGCTGAAAGGGGACTTGGATGTGTTGATAAGATAATGCCATGCTTTTCTTGGTTGATGAGAGCAAGTTTTTTTTGAGCTGGATTACCCCATAACACGAAAATGACTGGCTCCTCTCTCTCATTCAACATGTGTATCACTTGATCTGTAAATTTTTCCCACCCTTTTCCACGATGAGAATTAGCTTGACCTGTGCGAACCGTTAAAACCGTATTTAGCAATAGTACCCCTTGCTCGGCCCAGCTTTTTAAATAGCCATGATTTGGAATCGGACAGCCCAAATCATGATATAGCTCCTTATAAATATTTTTTAAGGATGGCGGTATTTTCACTTCTGGCTTAACAGAAAAGCTTAATCCATGTGCCTGATTTGGACCGTGATAAGGATCCTGTCCTAAAATGACTACTTTCACCTTTTCATAAGTTGTGTATGATAAACTATTAAAGATGTCTTCCTTTTTTGGATAAATAGTGAATTCACTATATTCCTTTTCTAAGAATGCTTCTAATTGGATAAAGTAATCCTTTTGGCGCTCCTTTTCTAATAGCTGTTCCCAGGATGTAGCCATCCCGTCTCCCTCCTTTATTCCCCTTCAAAGCTTACTTGAACAGAATAATCTAGTCTTCCATAGAATTCCTTCAATATTTTTTCAGCATTTTCCTCCGCTTTCACTAAAATACCTTGGTCTATTGCTTCTTCCTTCATGACTTCCTTTGCTTCATCCATTAAACTATAGGCTTCTTCCCATTCCACATCTCCTCTAAAAATTCCAGAAACAGAATAAGTCTCTACTTCATCAAAATTAATAGCAGGATCTTGAAGAAAAGCTGCTTTAGGTAATAAAATGGTGATCGATTTTTCTTCTTCGTTGATTTTAAGTTGGTCTTCCGTTAATTTTGATAAATCGACTCCTGCTGTAAGTGTTCCCGGTACAACTAACAATATCTTTCTTTTTGTTCCAGGAATATTTGTCTCAATCTCTTTTCCAAAAATCTCATTATCTTCTTTTTCTAAGATCGTTTTTACAAAGGCTTGAGAAGTGGCTAATGTCGATAAATCTTTCATCTGTTCTAAATACGCTCCTGTTTTTACAACAGGCTCTTTCGGAAAAGCAATTTTCCACAATCCAACTATCCCAACTATTAAAAGTATGATTAAAATACTTAAAAAAAGCATGATTTTTTTATTTAGCCTTCTCTTTACTTTATATAAACCAAATGAGGGAAAACGAATCCCCCTTCTGTTATTTATCTCCATTGTTGCACTTGCTTGCTCCTTTTTTCCTGCTCGTAGTTCTCGATTAATTTGTTCTTTTTCTCTTTTGCTTACCATTCGACCCCTCCTGTTTCTATTAATCTCTTCTTTTATTATATAAGGAAATTTGTCGATTGTGGGGATATTTATCTATGTACAATTTCCCAAATGTCGAAAGATGAAAATATTACCAATAGATTAGGTGTTTCATCTTGTTTATAGAAGGCTATATAAAATACATAGATAAATTCCACTATTATAATAGGAGGTTATCATTATGTATAAAGTTGAAGTAGTAGAAAATGGTGTACAAGCAAGTAATATTATTAATTCGTTAGAAAACCAAGGCTATAAAAAGGAAAATATTTATATTTTCGCACATGATAAAGACCGATCAGAAGATTTATCAAATGCGACAGAAACAGGAAATGTATCCATGAAGGAACAAGGATTACTTGATTCTATCAGCAATGTTTTCCGAAAAAGAGGAGACGAATTGCGTTCTAAAATGCAATCAGTCGGCTTAACTGAAGCAGAAGCATCTAAATACGAGGAAGTTTTGGATACAGGTAAGTTAGTTATTGTTGGTTCGCTCGAACAATAAGAAAAAGAGGCTGGGACAAATCTAAATAACTAATCTTTAAAGACGAACAATCTCTAATTTAGCTCTTAAATAAAGCTACTTTTTCATATTAGTTATTATGGTTTTAAATATATTCAAGTGTAAAAACTAAGTCGTTCCATTGCGCTACAGACGGTCGATGCGCCGGGGAGGAAGCTGAGCCTCCTCGCTGCGCTGCGGGGTCTCAGCCTTTCCTCTATTTCCCGCAGGAGTCGACCGTCCTCCGCTCCATTCCACTTCATTTTTAAACCTTTTTCTAAAATATAAATACGAACGATCATGTAAACTTACCGCATAATCGTTCGTATTTATTGTAGCTGAAATGTTTATGTCCCAGCCTCTTTTTCTATCTAACCGAGTAATTGATCGTATAGTGTTTTTGCATATATGCTATCATTTGTTTCATGTATCAAGGCTCTTCCGTCTCGGAAAAACACAACTCTGTTGCTTTCTAGCTGAACGGACAATAGAAATGGATTTTGTTTTACTGCATATCCTTTCTTTTGAAAACTTTCTGCAAGTTGTTGAAAAGGAATATCCTTAGGAATGGCTGGACGAATTTGCACGGTTTCTCTTCCGCACAACACAGCTACCTTCGTTTGGTTTTCTTTTTCCAAAAAAGGATAGGTCCGATTATCTCCACATGTAGGACAATCTACTCTCTTTGCACGACTAACTTTTATGTTTTGGTAGTCATTTTTCCATAAATCGAATGTCAAAAAAGTTCCACGTAATGAGACAATGTCCCCAATCAACAGCTTTAGCGCTTCGGTTACCTGATGAGAAACCACCAGTTGAACAGCTGGAGCAATGATTCCTACCCTATCACAAGTCATCCCGGTCATAGGCATTGATTGTAATAGACAATGTAAACAAGGGGTCTCTCCTGGTATAATCGTGTAGCTCATTCCTGAACTTCCCACACATGCGCCATATATCCATGGAATACCATGCTTTACAGCTAAATCATTTAGGATCATTCTAATTTCCATATTATCTGTTGCATCTATTATTAAATCCACATTTTTAGCTAGATGTTCTAATAACTCGACTGTCGCTTCCCCAACAATTCCTTGAACATTGCATTCCCGATTAATTTCCTTTAATCTTCTTTCAGCAGCAATAGCTTTCGGCATTCGTTCCTTCGCATCTTCTTCTGTATATAATTGCTGGCGCTGTAGATTGCTTTTTTCCACATAATCTCTATCTATAATGGTAAGACTCCCAACCCCACTTCTGCATAGCATCTCTGCAAGAGACGAACCTAAGGCGCCTGCCCCTACTATGAAGACATGCTTCTCTCCTATTACTTTCTGTCCTTCTACTCCAATAGAGTTGAATAACATCTGCCGGGAATACCTACTTTGCTCCACTTCGCTCTTCTCCTTCCTTTACCCTCCACTAACAGGTGGTATAAATGCTACTCTATCGTTTTCCTTAACGATATCCTCATCCATTGCAAATTCTTCATTAATTGCAACCATTACTCCTTGAAGAGATAGAGTAGGATAAGTATGTTGTAAGTGTTCTTTAATTTCGGCTATCGTCTGTTGCTCCCCCTCTAATTTTAACGTTTCACTACCTATCGTTTCTTTCACTCCTGCAAAAAAAAGCAATGTTATCATCCAAAATCCTCCTCACTTGGCTTGCCATTTACATACATTTTGGTACCCTTTTGATTTCCAATCCATTCTTCACCAGTTTCCCAATGCTCTTTTTTCCAAATTGGAACAATCTCTTTTATCCTTTCTATTGCATATTGATTTGCTTCATAGGCATCCTTGCGATGAGGGGTTGAAACAGCAATAACTACTGCCACATCACTAATCTCAAGCTTCCCTACTCGATGTGATATCGCAATTTCAATATCGCCCCACTTTTCCTTGACCTCCTCGCCGATTAGTTCCATTTTTTTTATTGCCATTGGAATATATGCTTCATATGATAAATAGAGTGTTTTCTTTCCTGCGGTCATTTCTCTCACTGTACCAATAAAAGTAGTCACAGCACCTGCATTTCTTCTTATTACTTTATCCATAACATTTTGTATATTAATTGGATGATCTATTATTTCAAAACTCATATAGATTCCTTTCTTCCTGCATCCGTTTTACTCTTTTCTTATCGAACTATCATCAAGTATATATATAGATTACCATAAATGTAGACAGAATTCTCTCACTATTCTCTCCTCTTACACAATTTTCGTGAATGGTATGCAAAAAGGTTCTGTAAACCAAACTAAGAAAGAAGACGGAAAAGTTGTAACCTTCATTAAAATGGTCTACAATTATTCAATCAAACAAAATTACTTTTCACTTAAAAATGGCAATTACATAGGAGGCATAACAAATGAAGAAAGTATTAACTTTAGCAGGATCTGACACAAGCGGTGGTGCAGGTATTCAAGCAGATTTAAAAACATTTCAAGAACTCGGTGTTTATGGGATGACTGCCTTAACAACGATTGTTACAATGGATCCAAAGAACCATTGGCATCATAATGTTTTTCCTCAAGATATCAATACAGTTAAATCGCAATTAGAGACCGTGTTATCTGTTGGAATTGATGCCATGAAAACAGGAATGCTTGGATCTGTTGAAATCATCGAAGCTGCTGCAAAGCTAATTGATGAGAATGATATTAAAAACGTTGTCATCGACCCAGTTATGATTTGTAAAGGGGAAGATGAAGTACTTCATCCAGAAACGGCAGATGCCCTTCGTGAACTGCTTGTACCAAGAGCAACTATCGTAACACCTAACCTTTTTGAAGCATGGCAGCTTGCTCAAACAGATAAACCAATTAAAACAGTGGAAGATTTAAAAGAGGCTGCTGTAAAAATCCATGCACTTGGACCAAAATATGTTCTAATTAAAGGTGGAAGCAAATTAGGACATGAAAAAGCGATTGACCTTCTATATGATGGAAAAGAATTTACGATTTTTGAAAGCGAACTAATTGATACTACGTATACACATGGAGCAGGTTGCACAAACTCTGCGGCTATTACGGCTGAACTAGCAAAAGGAGCTTCAGTAGGAGAAGCTGTTCAGACAGCAAAAGACTTTATTACTGCAGCTATCCGCAATGGTTTTAAATTAAATGAGTATGTGGGACCAACTATGCACGGAGCATATCGTAATGAAAAAGAAAAACTTAGCGTGAAGTAAGAGCCTCTAAAACAATGAATGTATGGCATATCTCCTTTTTAATAGATAAATAATTGCTAGTAAAAACGAGAGAATGCCTAACCACTTTTTGTCCAATCCATAAACTAGTAAAAAGGAGGGATGTTTTTTGGAATTTGTACAAATCGAAAAAGTACAAAAAGTAATCGATCGTTTAAGCGAAAAAGAAATATATATTCACTTAGAAACGACAAATGGTGCCTATGCAAATCATAATGATGAAACCTTCTTTAACTCTGGTGCTTATATCCGTAATGCAAAGCTATCCTATGAATACGGCAAGATTACAGGTAACGGCCCTTATCGAATTGGCTTAAAAACCGCTATTGGCTGGGTTTATGCTGAAGGTATTACCCATTATGAAGTAGATGATAAAAATAGATTGTTATTAGCAGGCTTAGATTTTACGGGGAAATTAGCAGTAGCACTAGAAATAAGTGAAACACCCTTTGAATAATCAATAGAACGAGTGTGTAGTTTTTACCATTCTACGAAAGGAGGATTATATAATGGAGACAGAAAGACAAGTATTAGTTATTTTCCCCCATCCAGATGATGAGGCATTTGGTGTATCCGGAACGATTTCTAAATTTATACACGAAGGTGTTCCAGTTACTTATGCTTGCTTAACACTAGGGCAAATGGGAAGAAATTTAGGAAATCCGCCATTTGCCACAAGAGAATCCTTGCCAGAAATTCGCAAAAATGAATTACAGGAAGCTGCCCGATCAATGGGCTTAGAGGACCTTCGTATGCTAGGGTATCGAGATAAAACGATCGAATTCTTAAAGGAGGAGGTTCTAGTCAATGAATTTACCGCGTTACTAGATGAATTAGATCCTTCTTTAGTAATCACCTTCTATCCAGGATATTCTGTTCACCCTGATCATGATGCTACAGGAGCAGCTGTTGTAAAAGCAATTGAAAAAAGAGAAGCATCTAAACGACCAACACTTTATTGTGTAGCCTTTTCCAAAAACTGTGAAGAAGACCTAGGACAACCGGATATTGAAATCGATGTTCAAAATTTTGCAGAGCAGAAGGTCGCAACCATTGCTGCCCATCTTTCCCAAACACAACAATATGCAGCCACTCTTCAAGAAGGGCTAAATAATCAAGAAGCTGATGTTTTAACTCGATTATATACCGAGAGATATTGGACCTATAAATTTTAATATGAAAAAAGCAAGCACGGAAAATTATTCTGTGCTTGCTTTTTTACTATATTTCATTGTTATGCCTTTAGCCAAGCATTAGCAAGCATTAGAGCTCCTTTCGCTGCTTCTGTATGAGCTAATGCATGGAGCATCACAAAGTCATGAATGATTCCACCAAAGCGAGCAGCTGTTACATCTACTCCTGCCTCACGAAGCTTATTGGCATAGGCTTCCCCTTCATCTCTTAATACATCTGCTTCTGCTGTAATGATTAAAGCCTTTGGCAGACCACTTAATTGCTCTTTTGTTGCTCGTAAAGGGGATGCTGTAATTTCCGCTCTTTCTTCTTCGTTTGTAGTGTATTGGTCCCAAAACCATTGCATTCCATCTTTTCTTAAAAAGAAACCTTCTGCAAACTGTTGATAGGATTCTGTTTCAAAAGATGCATCTGTTACAGGATAAAATAACAATTGCTTTTTTATAACGGGACCTTTACGTTCTTTTGCCATTAACGTGATTGCCGCAGACATATTCCCTCCGACACTATCACCTGCGACAAAAATATTATTTGTATCAAAGTAATAGTCTGCTCCTTTTTCTGCAACCCATTCCAATACTGTATATACTTCTTCTATTGCAATCGGATATCTTGCTTCAGGAGATAGGCTGTAATTTGTAAATACAACCGCTGCATTTGACCCAACCGCTAGTTCACGAATTAAACGATCATGTGTATGGGCATTTCCAAATACCCATCCTGCACCATGTGTATATAAAATAACTGGTAGTTTAACTGCAGATGTATGCTCTGGACGGACAATTTTAATGGAAACTTGATTCGTTGGTCCACCCTCAATAAGCAATTCCTTTACTTCCACAGGTAATTTTTCTATCTCTCCAGATTGTACTTCATCTACTGCGACTCTTCCTTGTTCTGGTTCCAAATCGAATAAATATGGAGGGTTAGCCGTATCTTCTGTAAACTTTTTAGCCGCTGGTTCTAATATAATTTGATGTTTGTTTTTCATGAGTATCCGCTCCTTATAATTTTCTAAAATTAAATTGTGCACAACTAAAATAATTAAAATTTTTTACTTCTATTCGCTATATGATTTCTTCTCATTAGCATAGAGAGTAACATTTTTATAACTTATGGTTAAAAATTATAAAATTAAATTGTGCACAACTTAATTTTATAATACCCATTTTCCTTCTTTAAGTCAACCTATTTTAAAAAAAAAGCTGAATAAAAAGTCTTTTCTAAAAACCTTTTGCCTCAGCTCTTCACACTATTACAAACTTTCTACTACCCCTTCTAACACTTCTTTTGCATTTTGGACATGATCACTATCTTCTGATTTCACCATTTTCACAAGAAAGCTTCTCATTAGTCGCATTTTGAGCCCTTTAACATGAACGGTTCCTGCAAACTCTACTTGAGTACCTTCAGGAATCTCTGAAAAACGATATGCATAGTCAATAGTTAATCCATTCGAGCTACTACGTCGTGTAAACCTTACATTTTTTTCATAAGATAAATATTCTATTTCTGCATACACCTTATTACCCCGCACATTTCTAACTTCTGTATATTTTGTACCGACGCCTATCGGCTCATCTGTTTTTTTCTCTGTTGATTCCACTTTATTCATATATTCTGGAGCATTTGCCATATCTGCAAAATAGGCAAACACTTCTTCAATGGGCTCACAAATAATTACACTCGCATTAAAATCAGCCATTTTTCCACCTCAATAGGATCTCTCTTTTTTAATTTAATTATTTCTATTATAGCGAATACCATATGGAATTGAATAATTGATTTCAAAAGTTCCATGGAATGTAAGCAGATATTTATTGAAAATGAGTGATTACTCACTTTACAAACTGCTTCTTCTATTGTAATATGTGAAGTGAGTAATCACTCACAAACTTAGAAAGGTGGTCTTTATATGATTGTACCATCCATTGTTTCTGTTAAAAATCTTTCCAAATCATTTGAAAAAAAACGAATTTTAAATGCTATCGACTTACAAGTTTATCCTGGCGAAATTTTAGGATTGCTCGGTCCTTCCGGAGCTGGAAAAACAACACTTATAAAAGAGATTATTGGTTTAGATTTACCTGATAATGGTTCCATTCATGTATTGGATGAAAAAATGCCAAATCTGAACATAATGTCAAAAATCGGATATATGGCACAAGCTGACGCTTTATACCAAGATTTAACCGCTAGAGAAAATCTTGATTTCTTTGCTAGATTATATGGATTAAAAGGAATAGAGAAGAAAAATAGAATCGAAAGTACTGCCATTTTAGTAGAGTTGTCTGAACATCTTTCCAAGCCTGTATCCCAGTATTCAGGGGGAATGAAAAGAAGGTTATCTATTTGTATTGCACTGTTAAACAATCCAAAGCTTCTTATTTTAGATGAGCCTACAGTAGGGATTGATCCAATTCTCCGAAAAGCTATCTGGCAAACCTTCAACAAGCTTAAAGAGAATGGGACGTCGATTATTGTAACTACACATGTTATGGATGAAGCAGAAAAATGCGATCGACTAGGAATGATAAGAAATGGTCAACTTATTGCTATCGATACTCCAAGCAACTTGATGAGTAACTGTAATGCACAGACGATGGAAGAAGCATTTTTATATTATGGAGGTTTAGCAAATGAGAATTAATGCACTAGTATTGCGCATTATAAAACAGTTCTACCGTGACAAACGAACCCTTGCATTGATGATTTTAGCTCCTATTCTCATATTAACTTTAGTAAATCTAGTATTTAATGGGGATGACTATGAAACAAAAATAGGCTTAATTAATGTGCCTGAACCTATAAGTACAGCCTTTGAAAAAGAAGATTTACGAACCTCCATCTATAAATCGGAAGCAACAGCAATAGCCTCGTTAAAGGCTGGGGACATCGATGCATATTTCGCTGTAGAAAATGGAAAGACCAAATTAATGGTAGAAGGAAGCGATCCCTCCATTAGCAAAGCAACCACAGCAAAGATACAGGGAGCCATGCAAAGTCTATCTCCTAATGAAGCAGCAATTGATGTAGACGCACTTTACGGCTCTATTGATATGAAACAATTTGATGCATTCGGTCCTATTTTACTTGGATTTTTTGCATTCTTCTTTGTTTTTCTAGTAGCCGGTGTATCCTTTTTAAGAGAAAGAACAACGGGTACATTAGAACGATTGCTTTCGAGCCCTATTAGAAGATGGGAGCTTGTTCTCTCTTATATCATTGGCTTTGGTTTATTCACAATGGTGCAATCAGGAATCATCGTCCTTTATTCGGTTTATGTACTTCATATGTCAAACGCTGGTTCCATTTTATATGTATTATTAATTACATTACTATTGGCATTAGTAGCACTTACATTAGGAATTCTCCTATCGTCCTTTGCCAATAATGAATTACAAATGATTCAATTTATTCCTATTGTCGTTGTACCACAAGTATTCTTTTCTGGATTATTTAACTTAGATACGATATCTTCTGCTATTAGTTGGATTTCTTACTTAACTCCTCTATATTATGCAGCAGATGCCCTGCGAGAAGTAATGATTCGTGGCAACGGGTTTATGGAAATAGTAGGATATCTCGTTATATTGCTTGGCTATTCCATTGTCTTGATGATTATTAATATCTTTGCTTTGAAAAAATATCGCAGTATCTAAGTTATTACATTTTCCCTTCACTATCTTATATAATTAGAGTAGATTGTATGGATAAAGGAGTTTCCTATGAATAATAGCGAGAATATATTAGAGATTATTTTGAAAGAAGAACAATCGATAACAGATAAGCAGAAAAAAATATTGATAGCTGCCATTGATGCGTTTTCTGAGAAAGGTTATGCAGCCACCTCTACTAGTGAAATTGCAAAAATGGCAGGTGTGGCAGAAGGGACGATTTTCCGTCACTACAAAACGAAAAAAGATTTACTGCTAACGCTTCTCTCTCCACTATTAAGCACGTTGATTGCACCAAGAGTGATTAAAGATTTTGACAAAGTGTTAAATGTTTCTCATCATAACTTTGAAGATTTTCTACGCGCAATTGTAAAAAATAGAATGGAATTTCTGCAAAAAAATAATACATTATTTAAAATTTTAATACAAGAAATCCCCTTTCATGATGATCTCCGTGAAACATTTAAAAATCAGATTGCCGTGAAAATCTTTGGTCGTTTTCAAGAAATCATGGAGTCCTATAAAGAAAAGGGAGAGATTATTTCTATTCCTTCTTTTAGCTCTGTTCGTCTAACAGTTACTTCGATTATTGGTTACTTTATCGCTCGCCATATCCTCCTTCCCGATATACAGTGGGATGACGAAGAGGAAATCGAACGAACCATTCAGTTTATTCTTTTTGGATTAAAACCTCGTGAATAGGCCATTCTTATAAAAAAAACGGTGGATGAACTCATTAATACTAAGTTCATCCACCATTTTTTATGCGAGCAAAAAATTTGCTGCCTCTTATACCTCTAATGCTTTTCTAATCGCTTGAGCTACGCCACTTTCTTCATTTGTTCCTGTCACAAAATGGCATTGACGTTGAATATCTTCCACTGCATTACCCATTGCTACTGCTCTGCCTGCTTTTTGAAACATGGAAACATCATTATAATTATCCCCAATTGCCATCGTGTTTGAAAGAGAAATATTACGAGCGTTCACAAACTTCTCTAGGGCCACTCCTTTTTGTGCATGAACAGAAGTAATTTCTAAGTTCTCCTTACCAGAAGCACTTATTGCTACCCCTACAAGCTTAGTCAACTCTTCTCTAACATTGCCTAAAACGATTGGATCAAAATGGAAGGCTAATAATTTATAAATAATTTGGTCATCATCTTCAAATAATTCTTCATAGCTATCTAATTGGTGAATAACCGCTAATCGTTCTTCAGCCGCTCTTTTTATCTCTTCCATATCCTTAACATGGCCACTCACAGTAAAGATATCCATAATAAGGGATCTGGCTACTGTTTTATCTACTGTATACGTCCCTCTATTGGTGTAAACCTCATAATATACTTGATGTTTATGTAAAAGTTCCGCAATTTGTCTCGCTAGACCTTTACTTAATGGGTTCGTATCAACGATGACATGCTCATTTGTTCTTATTTCTGCCCCATTTGCACAAATCATCGGTGTGATAATTCCAGCATCCTTTAAAAGATCTCCAGCTTCTTCATACGCACGGCCAGTAGCAATTACTACTTCTACACCCTTAGCTTGTGCATCTTTAATTGCTTCTCGATTTTCTTCTGTAATTTCTTGCGTGGATGTTAATAACGTACCATCCATATCAATCGCTATGCATCTAATCATCTAAACACCCTCAAATCTTTTATTCATCTTAATTATTTTCGAATTCTCATACTCCTGTATCATCATATCATGAAAGAACAAGCAACAAAAGGAAGAGAACTTTAAGAGTCGCTTGTCTTTTTGTAAATTATTTTGCGGATTCTGCGGCTTTTCTTGCTACTTTCGCATTTTTACTTGCGACTTTCTCAACTTACTTGCAACTTCTGCAACTTTTCTTGCGACTTCCGCATTTTTACTTGCAACTTTCTCAACTTACTTGCGACTTTAGCTGCTTTTCTTGCAGCTTCTACATTTTTACTTGCAACTTTCGCATTTTTACTTGCGACTTTCTCAACTTACTTGCTACTTCTGCAGATTTTCTTGCGACTTCCGCATTTTTACTTGCAACTTTCTCAACTTACTTGCGACTTTAGCTGCTTTTCTTGCAGCTTCTGC
>NZ_JBQHVO010000078.1:0-20120 GCF_052064465.1 Niallia sp. HCP3S3_B10
CATTTTTTTCTTTCATATCGATCGACCTCCGTGTTATTTACTTAAAGTATAACACTAAAGTATCGTACGACATCTATCCTAACAGAGGGGGATATGCCGTTTGCAAGTATTATAAGGCCACCACTTGGATTAGAAATATTAAAAAATATTGCCGTAGAGAAAGGTCACAATTGTGATGTTATAAATTTGAATATTAGTTTTGCAAAAATGATGGGATTAGAATTTTACGAACTTGTGGCAGGATACGATTCAACTGATCTAATTGGAGAATGGATTTTTTCACAACATGTTTTTGATAAAAGTACCGAAGATGAGACAAACGAGTTTGTTGAGTATATTACAGCTAAGTCTAGAACAATGATACATTCTTGGCGTGAAAAAGAGAAACTATTAAGTTTAATAAATGCAGGAAGAAAGACTTCGGATGAGTTTTTAAAAAACATTATACAGAATATTGATTTTTCTAAATATCAGATTGTGGGTTTTACGAATAGTTTTCAGCAAACGATGGCTTCCATAGCCCTAATAAAGCAAATAAAAAAGATATATCCTAATCAATTGATAATAATGGGTGGAGCGAATTGTTTTGGTGAAATGGGTGTGGAACTAATAAATACCTTTAAGGATATCGATGGTGTATGCATTGGTGAAGGTGAAGGTGCTTTTATAAATTTATTAGATAATTTCAGTGTTTTCAGTGAATCACCAAGTGAAAATATTATTGTAGGATTCGCAACCAAAAAAGGATATAAGTATATTGATATTGATAATAGCTATAATTTAAATAATAATAGTATTCCAAACTTTGGTAGTTATTTCAAGGAATTATTTCAAAGTTTCCCAGAAAAGCAAAAGGAAACAGTGATATTATATGAAGGTTCAAGAGGGTGCTGGTGGGGAGAAAAACATCAATGTGTCTTTTGTGGCCTAAATGCAAATGCTATTGAATATAAAGGTAAATTACAGAAAAAAATTTACAATGAAATGAAAACATTAATTGAAAGTTATGGTGAACACACAAACACACTATTTTTCACAGATAATATAATGAGCATGGAATACTTTGAATATATCTTACCAAAATTAAAACAAGACAAGATTAAAATTGATATGTTTATGGAAGTAAAGAGTAACTTAAATGAACAACAAGTTTGTGTTTTAAAAGAAGCTGGTGTAACTAAGATACAGCCAGGAATAGAAAGTTTAGCCACTAATAGTTTGAAGTTAATGAACAAAGGAGTAGATCTATTACAAAACCTTAGACTATTACGGTTATGTAAAGAATATGGTATTATACCTTTTTGGAACATTATTTTTGGATTTAGTGGGGAAAGTTCAGAAGAAATACAGGGTCAGATAGATATTATGAAAAAAATAAATCATTTACAGCCTCCTGTGGCAATCTCTAAAATTAGGTTGGATAGGTTCAGTCCCTACTTTAATGAACAGAAAAAATATAATATTCGAATAAACGGACCGATTAAGAGCTATAAATATATTTATCGGGATAAGGGAATAAATATCAATAAACTAGCTTATTATTTTGATTATAATAATGATGCTGTATTTGAAAATAAAATTCTTAATGAATTTGTGTCTCAATTTGAAAATTGGAAAGATAATTTCATTCAAACGGACTTATTTATGTATCAAAGGAACATGGATAAATTTGTCTGTAGAATTGGGGAATCAAACAGTATTTATAAATTGAATGAAATACAAGGGAAAATTCTTGTATATGCAAGAAATATAACCTCAATTAAAAAAATTATTGAAAATGTCATAAAGGATGTTGATTGTAATGAAGAGGATATTCTTTCTAATATTCAAGAGTTAGAGAAACTTGGATTTATAATTATGGAGAGGAATAAACTTTTGACAATAGTTTTACAATTCAATCCATATATCCCCAGTGAAAATCTAATACAAAATGCATTAAATGCTACAAGTATTAGTTAGTATAAATCAATCCTCTTGAAAAGGCTAATAATAAAAAACCATAAAGAGAAAAGTTTGTACAAAGATTCTTGTCTTTTTTTGTACAAGCTTTTTTGTCCTAAACTTTCTCAAAGGGTTCAAAGGGTATTGTACAAACTATCTTGTCGTTTTTGTCCAGAGATTTATGTCGGTGAACATTGTTTGAGCCAAGTGGTAACCTCGTTAGATTAACGAATGATATAATTAGAGATATGTAGACAGGATATTTGTTAAGTATCTGCATCTATTGGCAGGTGCTTATTTCTTTAAAGAGCGGAAAATCTTTCCCACTCTATTAAAAGGCAGACATCTAATAAATCATTTACTAATAAGCAAAGGAGTAATAGGTGTTTACATGAAAAAAATATATATTGTTTTAGCAACCTTAACAATTGAAACAGTGCTAATTTGGTTTGCATCCTATTTACTGCAATGGAAATTTGTCGACACCATCTTTTTAGGTAGTCTATTGCTTTTTGGAATAGTTTATCTCATCCGCTTATACATTCATCAAACAAACACAGTATTTAACGCAAATATAGCAGGCTGGACATGGGAGGAAGCTGGAATTGGTCCGTTTCGTTTTCGTGTGTCACCAATTATTATTGGACTTATTCTCTATATAATAATTAGTTTTTTTGTCACGTTGATAACCTATTATTCTTATTTTTTATAGCAAATATAAAGTAAAGGAAGGGTAGATCATGACTTCTTTAGAGCATGAAAGATAAAACCGTTATTGCAGAGGTCCTCCACTAATTTTTTAGATGAATAAGAAAAATAGAGGAGGAATGGAGCGTGAAAGAGATTAATTTTCACAAATATTTAGAAGAGATAAAGGAGAAGTTTACAGGATGGGATTTTTCTAGTATCCATGACACAGGACGAATCCAAAGCAGCTTGCTTTCTTGGTCTTACGGAAGTAAGGTGGTTGCTGCCATGCAGGATGCTACAACAGTATTAGATATGGGAACCGGTGGAGGAGAATTTCTGTCTTTATTAAATGGCTATTTTCCACCAACAATTTATGCTACAGAAGGATATAAACCGAATGTATCAATTGCCAAAAAGAAGTTAGAACCATTAGGTGTAAGCGTATATGAAGTGGTCGATGATGAACAATTGCCATTTTCCGACCAACATTTTGATTTGATTATCAATAGGCACGAATCTTACTCGGTAAAAGAGCTAAAGAGAATAGTGAAGCCAAATGGAATCTTTCTTACTCAGCAAGTCGGAGGTTGGGATTGTAAGGAAATAAATGAATGGTTTGGAACTTCGGTTAATCCGGAATTTAAAGAGTGGAAGCTTCTATCTGCACTCGAAATGTTCCCAGTGGACGAATGGGAAATCGTTGAGCAAAAGGAGGATTTTCCAATCCAGCGTTTCTATGACTTGGGTGCATTGATTTATTATTTAAAAGCGATTCCTTGGCAAGTTCCTGATTTCAGCATTAAGAAGTACGAGGATGCCCTGTATCGTCTGTATCTGCACATCGGAAAAGTAGGTTATTTTGATGTAACCCAATCAAGATTTTTTCTTAAAGTGAAATGTAAATAAGATAATGTGACACTAATCACCTATAGAGCCTTGGAAATTGGCTACTATAGGTTTTTTTTGTAAACAATCACCCCTAATTATAAGGAGTGGGAAGTGAGATAATCGTGACAGAAAATTCACCTGGTTATTGGGAGGTTTTTTCCTTTTTTTCTAGAATGGTAGAAAAGAGATGTGTAGGAAGGAGCAAATGAGATGGTTGGTGAAGAAATTATTACAATAAAGAACTTACGAAAAAACTATGGCACCGAGGAAGTACTAAAAGGAGTGGATTTACATGTATATCGAGGAGAAATTATTGGATATATAGGTCCGAATGGTGCAGGAAAAAGTACTACAGTTAAAATTATTCTCGGTATAGAGGGAAATTATCGTGGAGAAGTAATGCTTTTTGGCAAAAATATTAGGGATGATTCGATGGAATATAAGCGAAAAATCGGTTATGTACCAGAAATAGCAGAAGTATATGATAATCTAACGGCATATGAGTATTTAACATTTATCGGTCAACTATATGGAATGAGTGCAGAGTTTGTTGAACATAAGGCAAAAAGATTAATGGAACTGTTTGGTATAGGAGAGGTATATCATTCGCGAATCTCCTCTTATTCAAAAGGGATGCGTCAAAAGCTGTTAATTATATCAAGTGTCTTGCATAATCCAGATATTCTTTTTCTAGATGAGCCAATCAATGGACTTGATGCGAATAGTGTGATGGTGTTTAAGGAGATTCTTGCCCAGTTTGCATCAAGCGGAAAAACGATATTTTATTCGTCACACATAATGGATGTAGTAGAAAAAATAAGCAGTAGAATCATTCTATTGAACGATGGAAAGATAGTGATAGACGGAAGCTTCAAAGAGTTACAAACACAAAACGAACAAGGTAGCTTGGAAGGAATCTTCAATCAATTAACTGGCTTTAACAACCATAAAGAAATAGGCGAATCCTTTGTATCCATTGTGCAAGAGGTACAATCATGAGAGAATTTACTATATTAAAGTTCTTTGACCGTTTTAAAGGTTTATTTTTGAAAATAGGTATCGATTATTCCGTTTTAAGAACGATTTTACAAGTGAAACTGACAATGGATCAACGTAAGCTTCCAACCATCTTCTCCCAATCTAATCAGAGAAAAGAAAAGAAAGAAGATAAATATGCCTATATAAAATCGTTATGGCTGTATGCTTTTATGGGGTTGATTCTTATTCCATTGATGGCCTTCGGTGATAATTACTTATTTCAAATGAGCATTTCTTTCGGAATTATTTTATTTCTGGTCATGACCTCGATGATTTCTGATTTTTCAGGTGTTTTGTTAGATGTTCGGGATAAACATATACTACATACGAAACCAATAAATAGGCGCACAATTAATGCAGCAAAAGTTCTGCATATTATGATTTATCTTTCTCAATTAACGATAACTATTACACTTATTCCGTTAGTTGTATGTCTTGTTAAACAAGGATTTATCTTTTTTCTGTTGACAGTTGTACTACTTGTTTTAGCAAATTTATTTATTGTTGTTATCACGGCATTACTTTACTTGGCTATCCTTCGATTTTTTGATGGAGAAAAACTTAAGGATATGATTAATTACGTACAGATTGGTTTGTCTATTGTCATAATGATAGGATACCAGGTTGTCATTCGGAGCTTTGAATTAGTTGATTTACATATTGTGTATCAAGTGCATTGGTGGCATGTTTTCTTTGTTCCAATGTGGTTCGCAGCACCATATGAGTGGATATTGAATGGCAATATCAACACGATGATTATTTTGCTAGCAGCTCTTGCGATTATTTTACCAATTGCAGCTATTATCATTTATGGAAAGCTAATTCCTAGCTTTGAGAAAAATTTAGAAAAGTTAACTAGTCAAAGTAAAGCGAGAAAAGGTAAGGTCTCAAAATGGGGAGAACTGCTATTATCGTTTTTAATGAACAACAAGGAAGAAAAAGCATTCTATCAATTTACAGGGCAAATGATTAGGCAAGAAAGAGATTTTAAATTAAAGGTATATCCATCATTAGGTTTTTCGATTGTTATTCCCTTTATCTTTCTTTATAGTGGAACAAATTTGGAAGATGTTTCATTTACAACAAGTTCCTCGTATTTAACCATTTATTTTACGATGATTAATATTCCGACGATAATTTTTATGATGCGGTATTCAGGGAAATATAAAGGTGCATGTATTTTTACGATTCTTCCAATCTCTGATTTTTCTATGTATTATAAAGGAGCATTAAAAGCGCTAATTATAAAATTATATTTACCAATCTATTTTTTAATAAGCATTGTTTTTTTGTTTTTGTTTGGAATGCGAATTATACCAGATTTATTAGTAGTATTTATCTCCGCTTTCCTCTATTCAGTGATTTGCTATGGAATGCTAGATAAAGAAGTGCCTTTTTCTATGTCATTTGATTCAGGAGCGAATCAGCAAAGTTGGAGGTTATTTCTGCTCTTGCTTCCGTTGCCGATTTTAGCAGGAATTCATTATATCAGTATATCTCTTCCATTTGGTGTTTATATTTATGGGATATTGCTTTTCTTTGTTAATCTTATCCTTTGGAAGAAGATACAAAGGAAGGGAAGTACTTATTCAAAGAGGGTTTATTCGTAAAATGCTGGCATAGCAATAAGGAAACAGGGTAAGCAAGATACTATTTTATGGAAAAAATAGCAGAGGAGCATCCATCATGGAAGAGGAACAACTAAAAATATTTGATGAAAACAGAACACCAATCGGAACTGCTGCCCGTAGTGAAGTACATAAAAAGGGATTATGGCATGAGACCTTTCATTGTTGGATTGTATCTGAACAAGATGGACAATCATATCTCTACTTGCAAATTAGAAGTCCATTAAAAAAGGATTATCCAAATCTTTTAGATATAACGGCTGCAGGTCACTTGTTAGCACATGAAGATGCGAAAGACGGTGTAAGAGAGATGGAGGAAGAAATCGGTATCCAAGTAGAAATAGAGGAGCTAATCCACTTAGGTGTTTTCCATTATGAAATGAATAATGGAGATATTTTGGATAAGGAATTTGCTCACACTTTTTTATATAAAAAGACCATGGATTTTAAAGAATTTCATTTGCAAGAAGAGGAAGTAGCGGGCATTGTATCCACTAAACTAGCCGATTTTTACGATTTATGGCAGGGCAGAAAAGAATTAATTGAAGTAAATGGATTTGAACTCAACTCAAGAGGGGAGAAAATTAAGATTCATCGTAAAGTGGGCAGAGAAAATTTTGCCCCTCATCCTATTTCTTATTACAAGCGATTAATTCAAGCCTTTAAAGAGAAGGTGTAAGGAAGGTTTGAACAAATTATATAAACGAAAACAGAGTAGTGATAGCCTCTTCCATCAAATATTGGTAGGGTAGGAATCGATTAAAAAAAGCTAGGGGAAATAAAAAGGCAGTTTCTCCTAGCTGATTAAATAGAGCAGAATCTTCTATAAATAATACACTTTGAAAATGATATCCTGTGGGTGATTCCCAAATTTCTTTCCGAAAATTGTAGCGCCACCTACACATTCCGCATCTTCTTTCACTTCAATGCGAAACGTCCAGCGATCACAATTGTCATCTAGGTCATTGATGGTGACAGATGAAATAGGGTCTCCATCAATATACGTACCATGGTTAGTAATTCGGAGTGTTTTAAGAAGCCCATATTGATTAAGATTATGTGGCCACCATTCTGGTGTAAGTTTCCCTCTTGTATCAGCAAAGTCTCCAGGACTTCTCCATGTTCCCAGTTCTATCCCATTTAATGAAAAGGTAATGTCAGAAGGCCAATTGTCATTAGAGAATGGAAATTCAGAGCATACTTCTAAACTAATTTCAAATTGTTGAATGTTTTCCTCCTTTTTTAAAAAGTTAGGAATTGTGTATTGAATAAAGCCTTGCGTAAACCACAGAATTTCTGCTTCTACTCTTTTGGGATCCATAAATAGTTTCGGTTCATCTACTCTTCCGATAAAATCCTTTTCTGAAGCTAATCCACATGTTGGCTTTAAATCATAATCAGTGTAATGGCCTATTGGAACAGAGGTTTCATATGAAGCGAAAGAATGATAGATTTTCTTCGGAAAGTTGATTTCGATATGATCCACCTTTAACATGGAAATCTTCTGTAATCCTGATTTACCTGGTACTTTCTCTGTTTTTATCAGTCCTGCATCTTCTAATTTTTTTACATGTTTTGTTACAATGGCACTGCTGATGCCTAATTCTTTGGCAAGTTCCTTTATATTCATTTTATTTTTAGACAGTAACTGAATAATTGTCATACGAACTTCACTTGCTAAAGCTTCGTACACTACTAAAGAGGAATTATCGATTCCCAATTGCATGTAGACCCCTTCTTTCAGAATATCTAGTTAACATTAAAGTTTTCTTCTTGTACAAAAGATAACATGTAAATTAATCTCTGTAAATAATTTCTTTCTAAATAAGAATTGATTAACAAATGAGTTAATTATTTATCGGAAAATAGGACAAGGTTTATGCGGTTATTATCTTAAAGAATATCTAGTTCTCTATTTATTCATATTTCCTCCTAAAGTATAAATCCTCTTTAAAACTATCAACAGCAGATATTTATTTAGAAACGTGTAGTTTATGATTTATCTATAGAATTTTCCAATAATTTGTTAAACTGGTTATAGGCTATTGTGGGAAGGCTGGTGAAAATTTGATTAATAGTAAAAATATTTACCTAATTCGTCATTGTGAGGCTTATGGCCAGAAAGCGGAAGCTCCTTTAACTGCTAATGGAAAGAGACAGTCGAGTGAGTTAGCGGATTTTTTGAAAGATGAAGGCATCCAATTAATCCTCTCTAGTCCCTATCTTCGTGCATATGAATCTGCTAAGCCATTGGCAGAAAGACTCCAAATACCGATTCAAAATGAGGAGCGCTTGATAGAAAGAAAGCTTAGTAGCCGAAATCTAAACAATTGGCAATCTTTATTGAAACAATCTTTTACAGATTTAGATATTGCATACGAAGGCGGAGAATCCAGTAGACAAGCGATGACAAGAGCAACAGAAGTAATGAAGGAGTGTCTTCAAAGACCAGAGAATAGGTTTGCAATAGTGACACATGGGAATTTGCTTGCATTAATGTGGAAATATGTTGATCCTTCCGTCGGTTATATAGAATGGAGCAAGCTTTCGAACCCTGATGTCATTCAAATTAATTACCATTCAGATAGGGTGTCAGTTAAACGAATATGGGGGGATAACGATTGAAGGAAGAGAGGAAGTTTCATCAACCATTTGGAGTCTATGGAATTCTTGTAGAAAAAGATAGATTGCTCGTTATACATAAGAAGAGGGGGCCATATGCCAATCGCTTTGATTTACCTGGTGGGAGTTTGGAGCAAGGAGAAAGTTTAACGATGGCAATGAGAAGAGAGTTCTTAGAAGAGACAGGGATAGAAATAGAAATACAGAAGCAAATTGGGATGGCTGATTTTATGTTCCCATGTAACTGGAGGGAATTTACACATATTCACCATATCGCTGCATTTTACACAGCTAGAAAAATAGGTGGGGAAATTACCGTTCCAGAGCAATTTGAGGGGCAAGATTCGTTAGGAGCTGAATGGGTTTCTATAGAAAATATTACTATCCATAACGCATCGCCACTTGTATTAAAGGCTGTAGAATGGATACAAACCGGATCACTCGGATGGGAGGTTACATGGTTTCCAGAATGGGAGGTGAAAAAAACCTTCCATATATAAAGAAAGGAGAGCGTACATATGATGATAAGAAAAGCAAGAAGTGAGGATGCCAAAGGAATAGCAAAAGTACATATAGATAGTTGGCGAACAACCTATAGAGGGATTGTTCCAGATACCTATTTAAAGGCACTTATTTACGAAGAAAAAGAAGAAATCTGGAAAAGAGCTATCCTGACAGGAAGTGTCTTTGTTGCTGAAAATGAAGAGGGACAGATTGTTGGGTTTGCAAATGGTGGAAAAGAAAGAAGTGGGCAGTATTCAGGTTATGATGGAGAGCTATATGCCATTTATCTTTTGGAAGCCTATCAAGGAAAAGGAATTGGCAGCTCACTTGCGAAAAAAGTTTTCGAATATTTAAAAGAAAAAGGGTTTAATAGCATGATTATTTTTGCATTAGCGGAAAATCCAGCTTGTAAGTTTTATGAAGCCATCGGTGGAAAAAGAATTGGTACAGAAGAGATAGAAATTGGTGGCGAGGAGTTTACCGAAGTCGTATTTGGATGGAATCTGGCGTAGTGCAAGAATACATTTACGACCAAGTTGGTGCCCTGAATATGTTTCATTAGATAATTAAAAACCCCTACTGGTACTAAAGGCATTTTTCTTTCGGATAAATAAGGAAAGGATATAAGCCATTTGAAAGCAAAAAATCATTCGTTTCCCGAGGTGTCAACTTGTAAATAAAAGCGGACACTCGGGAAACCTACTCACTATTTGCATCTTTGCTTGGTGCTACTATTTTTCTATAAGGGATTACTTTTAAGAAGAGAGCTTCTCCACAATCATCCGCTTTCCAGTATTTAAGGTAAACTCAAAGCGGTCTGTATTTTTTTCATTATAGAAGAAATGGTGATTCACACTGCAAAGGTCTTCCTCATTATCAAAAATCATCATATTAACGCCACTCTTGCGCTTTTCGTCTTTTAAGAAAGTAAGATGATTATAACAATATATACAATCATATATGGAGAATCTCATCGAATTTAGAGTAGTAATAAATTGATAAAAGCTATCATCACTTAAATCATCTAATAATTCTTCCAATGCAAAGACAAGATGCTTTCGTATCCGAATAGGATCTTCATGCTTTAAAAAATGGACTGATCCAGAGATATTTACTTTCCCATCCTCTAGAAGAATTCCTTTTCGCCAGCGATTTAAGGAATGAATTTCGATTTCTTGATGTAAATATTCGTCAAGCATCGAAGCATCCTCTGTTTCTTCATCAAAAAAAATCCATTGATTGTTTAT
Source organism: Niallia sp. HCP3S3_B10 (assembly GCF_052064465.1). Lineage (NCBI taxonomy): Bacteria > Bacillati > Bacillota > Bacilli > Caryophanales > Bacillaceae > Niallia > Niallia sp. HCP3S3_B10. The sequence continues at coordinate 10,559 of NZ_JBQHVO010000078.1, forward strand.
ATACTCAACTGTACCCTTCGTAAAGGCACGTGTTTGAAATTCAATAAGTTTTGATCTATGCTGATTGTTCATTGTAAACCTCCCAAAGATTACACGCCCATAAATTCTTTTTAGACAGATAAACAAAATTTTATAACTAATCCTTCTTTTTCCTTCATTAAAATATTGAAAACGATTAATTTATCCTTTTTGAGTGGATCATGAGATAAACCTGGTATGGACAAATAACCATTTTTATTTTGATGCATAGAATACCTCATACTGATTGATTGGTATCTAATCATAAGTTCCACGGAAGAAAGGATGATAATCATGTGTGGAATAACAGGTTGGGTTGATTACAAAAAAGATTTAAGAAACGAGTCGGTCATTTTATCCGCTATGGCAGAAACATTGGCAAAAAGAGGACCAGATGATACAAACGTTTGGACTGCGTTACATGCAGGTTTCGGACATAAACGCTTAGTGGTGGTAGATCCGCTAAATGGTATTCAACCAATGACAAAAGAAAAACAAGGCTTTCATTACACTATTTGCTACAATGGTGAATTGTATAATACAGAAGACATAAGAAAAGAATTACTAATAAAAGGATATTCATTCCAAGGTCATTCTGATACAGAAGTTTTACTTACTTCCTATATAGAGTGGGGAGAAGAATGTCTGCAGTACTTAAATGGGATATTTGCCTTTGCTGTTTGGGATGAGAAGCGAAATTCTTTATTTATTGGAAGAGATCGTTTAGGAGTAAAACCACTATTTTACGCTGAGGTAGGATCTAGCTTTATCTTTGGCTCCGAATTGAAAGCATTGCTTGCACATCCAAATGTGAAGACGGAGCTAGATAGAGAAGGATTAGCAGAAGTATTTGCTCTTGGACCTTCTCATACACCAGGGAGCGGTATCTTTAAAGGGATTAAAGAGCTTCGACCAGGGCATGCATTAAAGTTCACACAGGATGGCTTGAGAGTATGGCGTTATTGGAATGTGAAAAGTGAAGAACATACAGATTCGTTTGATGAAACCGTTGAAAAAGTTCGTTTCCTTTTTAAAGATGCTGTGACTAGACAATTGGTATCAGATGTACCGTTAAGTACCTTTCTTTCAGGTGGAGTGGATTCCAGTGCCATTACAGCAATCGCTTCAATGGAATATGCGAAAAATGGTAAAGGACCTCTGCACACCTATTCAATCGATTATGAAGGAAATGATAAGTTCTTTAAAGCAAATGAGTTCCAGCCAAACTCTGATGGTGTTTATATTAAAAAAATGACAGATACATTTGGAACCATCCATCATAATTGTATTATCACCCAAGAAACATTGGCCGACTTTTTACATGAAGCTGTAACGGTAAGAGATGTACCTGGGATGGCAGATGTTGATTCCTCCCTTTTATGGTTTTGTCGAGAAATAAAAAAAGATTTTGTCGTTAGCTTATCTGGAGAATGTGCAGATGAAATCTTTGGGGGATATCCATGGTTTAGAAGAGAGGCTGACTTGCAAAGAGCAGGATTCCCGTGGATGAGATCGATTGAAGAACGACAAAATTTATTGAAAGATTCATGGAGTAATAAATTGCAATTAAAAGAGTATATGATGGATAAATATAACCAAACTATTGCGGAAACGCCTAAATTAGCTGGCGAAAGTAAAGAAGATGCAAAAAGAAGAGAATTATTCTATCTTAATCAATTATGGTTCATGACCACATTATTAGAGCGCAAAGACAGAATGAGTATGGGAGCAAGTCTTGAGGTGCGCGTGCCGTTTGCAGACCATCGCTTAGTAGAATATGTGTGGAATGTACCATGGGAAATGAAGAATTACAAAGGAAGAGAAAAAGGATTGCTGCGAAAAGCATTAGAAGGAATTCTTCCAGATGAAGTTCTTTATCGCAAAAAAAGTCCGTATCCTAAGACGCATAATCCGATTTACACAAAAACAGTAACAAATATGCTAAAGAGTGCATTAACAGATAAAAGTTCAGCTTTATATGAATTCTTTGATAAAGAACGACTGTCAGAAATTATCGAAACAGAAGGTTCTGCATTCAAAGAACCATGGTTTGGCCAACTAATGACTGGACCACAGCTGCTTGCACACTTAGTACAAATCCATCATTGGTTCAAAGATTATAATATCAATATTGTAGAGTAAGAAAATAAAAAAATCCCTAGAATGACGATCCTATCGTGCTATCTAGGGGTTTTTATATGTTTTATCATGAAGTGGAGAGTTTCCTTTATGGATGAATTTTTTTAGTAATAGGACAAATAAGAGGAAGCAAGGGAAAGCAAATTGTAAAGGTAAATATAGTAAATATGGAACAACTAGAGAAGCTTCTTTAATATGATCATTAATATCTAAACTAATGAAAATAGAAAACATGGAAATAATACAGACACTAGGTACGACAAAATAGCGATAAGGGAATTTAAAAATATATTCTAACCCCTTTAACCCACCATAAATAAAGATGGAACTTTTAATAACAATTCCTAACATAATGATAAAAACAGCAAGAGCATCAATTCTTTCAAAAAAGTCCGCGATGGAAATAAGCCTTGTTGTGCTCAAAAGTGGAAAGGTAGCTCTTGAAGCCGTTGTTATCCCTAAAGATGAAGTAATGATTAATGTAGCAATAGTGAGCAATATCCCAGACACTGCTACTGAATAGATAACAGATTTCTTACGCATTTTTAAGTTGGAAATGTGTGGGAAAACACATGTCATTACAATTAATTCACCGTAAGGTCTACTAACTTCAATTGGAAACATAGCATCGATTACTGGCAGTAAGCCTCTTGCCAATACTGGCTGTATTTTTGTAATAGAAATATTTTGACTTGCGAATAGGAAAATAATGAGTAGGAAAAGAAATAAAGCAGAATAGGGTGTGAATATTTCCGTCGTTCTTCCTAAGATTTCAATTCCTAAATATAGTATATAACCAATTATCAACATTAAGGAAAGAGTAATAATTTCAATTGGTGTTAACGGAAGGATAAAGGTAGACGTTAATTCGCCAAAATCCCTTATGGTTCTAGCCGCAAGATAAAAAAAGTAAAGAGAATAGACAAGCGTAATGGGAATAGCAATAAATCGATTGAATCCAAACTCAATGATCTCAAATAAATTCTTGGAAGGCACTAATTCATTTATATTAAGAAAAAAAGAGGCAATAATTAAGCCTGTAAAGGTTGAGAGAAGTACGGTAATCCAAGCATCCTCTTTTGCGGTAATACCAAGGACGACAACTAGCGTAGTACCTAGGTTAAAACCAATAATAATAGCAAATAACTGACTTAACGATAGATTTTCTTTTAGCATGAAAAGGAATCTCCTAATTGGAAATATGTAGATGCTTAAAGTAGTATTTGATTCATTTACCAGTAATATGCAAGAAAAAGGATGTTTTTGTGTACAAAATTTAAGATTGACTACACACTAGGCTGCTTTCTAAGTGGAATCTAATCAGTTAATGAAAAAATCAGTGGGGGAGCCCACTGATTGAAAGGTATTTAATAAAAATGGTAGTAATCTATCCAATTGGCTTTTCTTGGGTAATGGCATGTTTAGGCTGTTTTTGCAGTAAGAAAAAGAATACACCGAACAAAACAAGGATACCACCTATTATTTGAGAATGGATTAATCGCTCATTTAATAGCAGTACAGCTAAAAGGGTAGCTCCAACAGGCTCTCCTAAAATACTCATAGAAATAGTTGTTGCATTCACATAATTTAGTAACCAATTGTTGATAACATGTGCAAGCGTTGGAACAATTGCCAGCAGAACAAAAATACCCCATTCTCTGCCAGAGTATCCAGTTAATGAATCACCTGCTATAAGATTATAGACAGTTAACAAACAGGCAGCAAAAAAGAAAACGGTAAATGTATAAATCCAATGAGTCATTTTTTTAATAATATTTTGACCAATTAATAAATAGCCAACTACTGCAATCACGCTCAAGAAGGAAAGAACGTCTCCTATAATTGCATTGCTGTCAAGTCCAATATCTCCCCAGCCAATCATCACAGCACCAATAATCGCAATACCCATAGTCATAATAGCAATAGAATTGGTTCTTTCTCGAAAGAAAATAAATCCACCAAGAAGAGAGACAATAGGCTGAAGTGCCAAGATAATCGTAGAACTAGCTACAGTAGTAAACTTTAGAGAACTGAACCAAAGGGCAAAATGCAACGCTAAAAAAGAGCCAGAAAAAAATAAGAACGACCAATCTTTTTTGGAAAGCTTTTTAAAATCATTTCTGTGTATGTATACCATGGGAATCATAATAAGACATGCGAGCCACATTCGATACATGCTTAATATAGTGGCAGGAGCCTCCGACCATTTCACGAATATCGCAGAAAAGGAGATTGCGATAATAGAGATAAGTAAGGGAAGCCCAATTGATTTGGATGGTGCTTGCTGATTCACTTTATTTCCTCCTGACAATTCAAATAATTCAATCTAATAGTAAATATAGTACGTTCCACGTTAAGAGACAATCATTATTTTCAGTTCTTGGAAAAAATTATTGAAGAGGTAGGAGAAGGTGCCCACGAGGAAGTACATTGCAAATGGACACCTTTTAATAGAAAAACGCACTTTATCTTACATGGATATATTCATAGTTCATATTAAAGCGAAGGATACTGGATTCATATGGTCCGAGTATTACTGCTAGATCATCTGATTCAGCTGCATATTCTTCGTCTGTTAATAAAAGAGAGATTTTTTTCCCTCGCAATGGAAAGGGGAGCAGAAATTGTGCTTCCGCTTCACTTTTATTAATAACGGTGAGTATGATTTCTGCCTCATTTTTTGAATAATAGGCTAAACAAGAATCTGTGTTTGTCAAAAAGTAGAAATTGCTGCTATTTATGAGAAAAGAGCTTTGCTTACGAACTTGAATTAATCGCTTAACAAATTCTTTTAGCTTTTCATCATGCTCTCTTGAATTCCAAAGCATACATTTTCGACAACCAGGGTCTGCTCCTCCTCCTAAACCAATTTCGTCTCCATAGTAAATGCAAGGAGTGCCAGGATAGGTAAAGAGAAAGGTGAATAAAAGCTTCACACGTTCTTTTCGATAACTACATTCATGAAGTATCCTCGGTGTATCATGGCTCCCGATAATATTAAATAATACGTTATTCACCGTACTAGGGTATGCATGTAAAGTTGTCGTCATATCCTCCATAAATTGTTTAGCAGAAATCATATCATAGGCAAAAAATTGAAGTGCTTTCGTTAGTAAAGGATAATTCATTACCGAGTCAAATTGCTCTCCTCGAAGCCATGGTAGGGAATCATGCCAAATTTCTCCTAATATAAAAAGGTCTGGTTTTAAGTCTTTCACAGCTGAGCGGAAATATCTCCAAAAGTCATGGTCAATTTCATTAGCAACATCCAAGCGCCAGCCGTCGATATCACATTCTGTTATCCAGTATTTTGCTACATGTAAAAGATATTCTTTCACTTCTTGATTTGCTGTATTAAATTTGGGCATTGCTTCATAAAAGCCAAATGTTTCATAATTTATCGTGTTAGCTTCTTTTAAAGGGAATTTGTGGATATGGAACCAGTCTTTATAGCGCGACTTCTCTTTGTTTTTTAGAACATCTTGAAATGGTGGGAAATGATAGCCGCAATGATTAAATACAGCATCCAGCATGACACGAATCCCGCGGTTATGACATTCCTTTACTAGCTTTTTAAGCATTTCTGTATCGCCGAATTGTGGGTCCACTTCTAAATAGTTAATCGTATCGTATTTATGATTGCTTTTTGCATGAAAAATAGGAGTAAGATAAATCCCCGTTATCCCAAGGTCTGAAAGATAGTCTAAAGAATCAATTATTCCCTGAAAATCGCCGCCAAAGAAATTCCATAATCCAGGTTCCTCTTGTCCCCACGGTGCAGTGTCTATAGGATTTAAAGAACTATCCCCATTTCGAAATCTTTCTGGGAATATTTGATACCAAATAGTTGAAGAAACCCACGAAGGAGGAGAAAAAACGTCTTTCTCATGAAGATAGGGCAAGCAAAAATAATAGCCGGCATCATCGGGAACAAAGGGGAAAAACCCTTTTTCGGTATAGGTTATTTGTTGTTCATTATCTCTTATTATAAAGCCATAGCGAATTCTTTTTTTATTAGAAATGGAACATTGCCAATAATCAAAAAGAGAATCAGTTCCGCTTTTTTCCATCATCATTCGGTGGGATACCCAATGATAATCACTCATTTCGTATTGATCACCGTAAATTATTTCCATTTCATTCACATTTGCTCTTTTTGTTCGAATTCGAATATGGAGGGTATCTCCATTTTGTAAATAGCAGTAATTACCGTCACTTCGATGATAGATTGAAGCCAAATCAATCATTTTTCACACTCCCTATACACTCTTTCTATTTCTTTTTGCCACTAGTGTTGACAGAATAGAAAGTTTTTAAAAGGGAAAATAAAATTAGCTATCATAGAAAAAACCACTCGCAATAAAGGTGCGAGCGGTTTGGGATTGCTAGAGCGTTAAATGATTTATCCGTTAACGATGCTTCCTCCATTTACATGAAGAACTTGTCCAGTAACATATGTTGAATCATTACTAGCTAAATATACATAGGCTGGAGCAAGCTCACAAGGCTGACCTGCACGTTTTAAAGGAGTATTCCCACCAAAGGATGCCACTTGTTCACTGTCAAACGTAGAAGGAATGAGCGGTGTCCAAATTGGTCCCGGAGCTACTCCATTCACACGAATGCCTTGTCCAGCAAGAGACTGTGATAAGGAACGAGTGAAAGCAGTAATCGCTCCCTTTGTGGAGGAATAATCGATTAATATTTCATTCCCTTTATAGGCAGTGATTGAAGTCGTATTGATAATTGTATCTCCTGACTCTAAATGAGGAAGAGTCGCTTTTGTTAAGTAAAACATAGAGAAAATATTTGTTCGGAATGTTTTTTCTAATTGTTCGGCACTAATATCTAGCAAACTTTGTTGTGGATGCTGTTCAGCTGCATTATTCACTAAAATATTAACTTTTCCAAATTCAGATACAGTTTTTTCCACAATTGTTTTGCAGAAGCTCTCATCACCAACATCTCCGGCAAGCAATAAGCATTTTACTCCTTCTGCTTCTACTAGCTCTTTTGTCTTTTGGGCGTCATCATGCTCATTTAAGTAAACAACTACGATGTCTGCACCTTCTTTTGCATAATAAATGGCTACAGACCGGCCGATTCCACTATCTCCACCAGTAATGATAGCAGTTTTTCCTTTTAATTTTTCTGAGCCTTTGTAAGCGGGATCGACATCTTTAGGCATTGGATTCATTTCTGTCTGAATGCCTGGCTGCTGATTCTGATGCTGTGGGGGTAAGGTTTGTTGTAATTTTTCCTTATTGCTATTACTCATATCAATCACTCCTTCTATCTTTTTGTCCATGTTTACTTATTTTTCCCAAATCTACTAATATAAACATGGAAAAAATAGGGTTAGTGGAAAAGGAGGCATTCGAAAAAAAGATGGCAGCCTAATTTGGCTGCCATCCGACTACTAGTTAGCGATAATTGACAAATTGCACATCAATCGTAATTTTTGATTCGTCTTTTACAGCTGCGATAATCTTTTGTAAATCGTCACGGCTTTTAGCGGTTACACGGATTTGATCGTCTTGCTGTTGTGTTTTCACTTTTAATCCACTGTTCTTAATTAACGCATTAATTATTTTAGCATTATCTTTATCAATGCCCTGGATTAATTTCGCTCTTTGGCGGACTGTTCCCCCTGAAGCTCCTTCTATTTTGCCATAATCTAAGTTTTTAATGGGAATGCCGCGTTTAAACATTTTGCTTATCAGGACATCCTTCAGCTGCTCTAATTTATATTCATCATCTGAAACAAGAACTAATTCTTCTTTGTCCAATGTTACATTACTTTTGCTTCCTTTAAAATCATAGCGATTTTGAATTTCCTTCATTGCTAGCTGTACTGCATTTGTAACTTCAGAAAAATCTACCTTTGAAACAATATCAAATGAGCTATCTTTTGCCATAATTACCTCCTGATTTATGGAATCATACACGATTTCTAAGTATATCTAGTGCTAATTCCATTTCTTTTATGCTTGTATTATAGTAAAATATAGCAGTTGTAACAACTTTAGGCATGAAGTATTCACTAAATAGGGAATAATGATGATAAAAGAATATAGATGAAAAGTTGAATAGACAAGAAATAAAGGAGGAAAACAAATGTCGTTAAGAGATTATATGGGACGTGTAGAAATATTAACGGTTGCAAGAATAGCATCTTTCGGTTATTTTTTGACAATTGAAGAGGAAGACGAGGATGTGCTTTTGCATTTTAGTGAAACAGATCAAAAATTCGAAGAAGGCGATGAAGTACGCGTCTTTATTTACAGCGATTCACAAGGAAGAGCATGCTCCAGTACATATATCCCGTCTATTGCGGTTGGTAAATATGATTGGGTAAAAGTAACGGATCGGAAAGAGGGCATTGGCTGCTTTTTTGATATTGGTTTGAAAAAGGACATGCTATTAGGAGAAGATGATTTACCAGTTCATGAAGAGGTTTGGCCAGAAGTTGGAGATATGCTTTATATTACTTTAAAGGTAAATAAAAATAATTATTTATATGTAAAACCAGCTACGGATCCAATTATTGAAGAAATGTCAACAAAGGCGACAAGAGAAGATTTTAATAAAAACATTCATGGCTATATTTATCGAACAGCGAAAGTTGGAAGCTGGATTTATACAGCAGAAGGCTATAAAGGATTTATTCACGAATCTGAGAGAGGTCAAGAACCAAGATTAGGGGAAAAAGTTAGTGGTCGTATAATCGACGTTAAGTTAGATGGCACAGTAAATATATCCTTATTACCAAGAAAAGAAGAAGCACTTGATAAGGACGCCCAACTAATTTTGGATTATTTAATTATGCGAAAAGGTGCAATGCCTTATGGAGATAAGAGTATGCCTGAGGACATTAAAGAACGTTTTAATCTAAGTAAAGGATCGTTTAAACGTGCACTTGGTAAGTTAATGAAAGAAAATAAAGTGTATCAAGAAGAAGGCTGGACGTATTTAAAGGATAATAGTGAAAAGTAATTGATTATAAATGAGATAGGTGCATTCCAAATTTGGAATGCACTTTTTATATAAGCCATTTATAGTTAAAGCAGAACGCAGTATGGAAAAGTAACAGAGGAGTGTTCTCTAAGCCCACTAGAGCAGAAATCTGCATGGAAAGGTAACAGAGAATCGCTCTCTACGCCCACTAGAGTAGAAATCTGCATGGAAAAGTAACAGAGGAGTGTTCTCTAAGCCCACTAGAGCAGAAATCTGCATGGAAAGGTAACAGAGGAGTGTTCTCTAAGCCCACTAGAGCAGAAATTCGTATGGAAAGGTAACAGAGGAGTGTTCTCTTAGAAATGATAATTTAAATATGTACAAACGTGCTTGAATAAAGATGTACAAAATTGATTATGAATTACATACTAATATTGGGTGATTAGTA
>NZ_JBQHVO010000079.1:0-20095 GCF_052064465.1 Niallia sp. HCP3S3_B10
GAAAACATTTAGAAAACGGATACAAAATTAGAAGTTTTACTTTATAAAAAGGGAGCTAAAAAAAACTCCCACAAAAACTTGACTCAATCTTAAGGAAAATGGCGTTAGGAGCGAAAGGAATTATATGATACACTGTTACATAGTGAAAAGTAGAAAGTAGGAAATAAAAATATGCATATTTTATTTATTGGGGATGTTGTCGGTTCAATGGGCCGAGACATGATTAAAGAGTACGTACCAAAGCTAAAGGATAAATACAGACCACAGTTAACGATTATCAATGGAGAGAATGCTGCTGGCGGAAAAGGTATTACAGAGAAAATTTATCGTAGCTTTCTGGAAATCGGTGCTCAAGCGATAACAATGGGGAACCATACATGGGATAATCGCGAGATATTTGAGTTTATTGATAAGGCGAAATATTTAGTGCGTCCCGCTAACTTTCCAGAAAATAACCCTGGTAAAGGGATGGTTTTTGTTAAAATTAATGATATGGAAGTAGCTGTTATTAATTTACAAGGTCGTACCTTCATGAATCCAAGTGATGATCCATTTATCGTAATTGATAGCTTAGTGAAGGAAGCGAAAAAGCGTACAAATATAATTTTTGTTGATTTTCACGGAGAAGCAACAAGTGAAAAGCAAGCAATGGGTTGGTATTTAGATGGAAAGGTTACAGCGGTGGTTGGAACACATACACATGTGCAAACAGCTGATAATCGCATTCTTCCAAATGGGACTGCATTTATGGCAGATGTGGGCATGACAGGTCCTTATGATGCTATTCTTGGTATGCAAAAAGAATTGGTGCTAAATCGCTTTTTAACGAATTTGCCAACACGCTTTGAGCCGCCAAAAAGTGGGAGAGCTCAGCTGAGCGGATGTCTGATTGAAGTAGATAAGAAGACAGGTAAAGCAAAGAAAATTGAGCGCATTTTAATTAATGAGGACCACCCCTTTTATTCCTAACAGAATGTAGCTCTTCCTTTTTCCCTGAAAATCAAATATTTTCTAAGTTTTTATGTCCAAGCTGGAATATGTGTATTAAACTTGGAATATAGTAACATTGGAATGATATATATCCTGATATGTTCATTAATCTTAATGAAACATGCGGGGGGGTTAAACAAGGAGGAGCTAGAAATGGAGATATTAAAGGTTTCAGCAAAGTCTAGTCCCAATTCTGTAGCTGGTGCGCTTGCAGGTGTTCTACGAGAAAGAGGTGGAGCGGAAATCCAGGCAATTGGTGCAGGTGCATTAAATCAAGCGGTTAAAGCAGTTGCTATCGCAAGAGGGTTTGTAGCACCTAGCGGAGTGGATTTAATCTGTATCCCTGCCTTCACTGATATTGTAATTGACGGTGAGGAAAGAACGGCCATCAAGCTCATTGTGGAGCCTAGATAAAGAGAAAATAAGATTATAGGAAAAAAAGAAAGGAAAGCGTGATGCTCATGCTTTCCCCGATTTATCCCTTCTTATGGTTGGTGAATTTGCTCGAGCAGCTTGAATCCTTTTAGGGAGATTTTAATTTAGAATGAAATAGAGCAAACCTTCAAAAAGAAGGGGGGTGTCTTATCGATTAGGTTTCGTTCCACAGCAGCAAGAGTTAAGTTAGAGAATAGACATTCTTTTTAACGAATCTCTTAAAAGCTGTGCTTTTTGTAACCGAATGAATGAGACATCCTTTCTTTTTTATTATGGCTGTGATTCATCAGGTTTGCCTCTTTAACCATTCAAAACAACTTTTTTTAAAATTGAAAATTCAGGTTTAAATAGTTTGAGATTAATGATATCTTGGTGGAAGGCCAATTAAGATTTACATAGAAGAAAATAAAGAGCATAATCGTATAGGAGTGAATTTTTTGAATTACTTTGATGGGCATTGCGATGTATTATTAAAAATGTTTAAGGATAAAATGATTAATTTTCAGAATAGTAAAAAACTTCATATAACGAAAGAAGGACTCCAAAAGGGTGGAGCAAAGATCCAATGCTTTGCCATCTATATTCCAGAATCCATTCATCCAGATATGAAGTTTGAAGCTGCATTATCCATGGCAACTATTTTTAATGAAAAAATCCTACAGCCCAACCCAGATCTTAAATTTATCCGTAATAAAATGGATATCGAGCAATTGAAAGATGGAGAAATTGGCGCGATTCTAACACTTGAGGGCTGTGATGCAATCGCTGGCGATTTATTGAAATTAAAGACATTGCTTCAATTAGGCGTATCAGCAGTCGGACTAACCTGGAACTACGCCAATGCTGTTGCAGATGGTGCGTTAGAGCCAAGAGGGGCTGGTTTATCTTTATTTGGAAGAGAAACAGTAAAACTACTAAATCAACAAGATATATTAGTAGATGTTTCCCACTTGTCAGAAAACTCCTTCTGGGATGTCATGGAACTTGCCGATCATCCGTATGCATCCCACTCAAATACATATAATCTTTGTCCACATCCTCGTAATCTACGAGATGACCAAATAAAGGCTTTGATTGAAGCAGACAGCGTAATCGGGATTACTTTTGTGCCGCAATTTTTAAGTGGCACAAATGCTGCAACCATTACAGATGTATTACGGCATTTAGATTATATCTGTTCCCTAGGAGGAGAGGATCATGTCGGCTTTGGTTCTGATTTTGATGGAATCTCTCAAACCGTTAAAGGGTTATCTTCTACTGCCGATTACCCGAATCTAATTAACGAACTTATGAAATATTATACTAGTAGCCAAGTAGAGAAGTTTTTATTTTCGAATATGGTAAAAAGATTTCCGAAATAAAGGGTAATTTTAAAAAGCATCCGGGCAGTTGCGTTCTCTCCTTTTGAGGTAGGAAAACGCAACTGCCCGTTGCTGTAAGATTCCTATATATAGATAAAGAAAATAGTAGAAATTCTTCTTTCTAACCTAGCTATTGTTTTCAAAAGGTCAAAGGCTTATACTAGAATAATGAAAATATGTCTATAAAGAATAGTACATATGAAGAAAAGATTGTTGTTTATATTGCGACAGTACCGAACTTCTGCGGGGAGCAAGTGGTTAACCTGGCTAAATCAGTGGAAACCATGTTATAAAGAAAACAATCTATAAGAACTAACCTAAACCATGTATATTAACAAACTTATGGATGAAACAAGTTCATCGATAAGAGAGGAGTAGTTGAAATGAACGAAAAACAACGTTTAGAAGGACAAAAAATTGAAAGCAATAATTCTTCGGACAAAAAATCCGAAAAGGATTACAGCAAATATTTCGAAACAGTGTATAAAGCACCATCTTTAAAAGATGCCAAAAGACGTGGAAAAGAAGAAGTTCGTTATGAAAAAGATTTCTCTATTTCCGAACAATTCCGTGGAATGGGAGAAGGACGCAAATTCTACATTCGCACATACGGTTGTCAAATGAATGAGCATGATACAGAGGTAATGGCAGGAATTTTCTTAGCATTAGGCTATGAAGCTACAGATACTGTAGATGATGCCAATGTTATTCTTCTTAATACATGCGCGATTCGTGAAAATGCAGAAAATAAAGTATTTGGTGAATTAGGACATTTAAAGCATTTAAAAACAGAAAAACCAGATCTTTTAATCGGGGTTTGTGGCTGTATGTCCCAAGAAGAATCCGTAGTAAATAAGATTTTAAAAACATACACACAAGTAGATATGATCTTTGGAACACATAATATTCACCGTTTACCAAATATTCTTCAAGAAGCATATATGTCTAAAGAAATGGTTGTGGAAGTTTGGTCTAAAGAAGGGGACGTTATCGAGAACCTTCCGAAAGTACGTAACGGAAAAATAAAAGCATGGGTTAATATCATGTATGGCTGTGATAAATTCTGTACCTATTGTATCGTTCCATATACTCGAGGAAAAGAACGTAGCCGCCGTCCAGAGGATATTATTCAAGAAGTACGTCAATTGGCTGCACAAGGTTATAAAGAAATCACCTTGCTTGGTCAAAATGTAAACGCCTATGGAAAAGATTTCACGGACATTGATTTCCGCTTCGGTGATTTAATGGAAGAAATGCGCAAAATTGATATCCCACGTGTTCGTTTTACTACAAGTCATCCACGTGATTTTGATGATCATTTAATCGAAGTGCTTTCTAAAGGCGGTAACTTAGTAGAACATATCCATTTACCAGTTCAGTCTGGTTCATCAGATGTGTTAAAAATTATGGCACGTAAATATACGAGAGAAAAATACTTAGAATTAGTTCGCAAAATGAAGGCAGCTATTCCTAATTTAACACTAACAACAGATATTATTGTTGGGTACCCAAATGAAACAGATGAGCAATTCGAAGAAACATTGTCTCTTTACAAAGAGGTTGGCTTTGAAGCGGCTTATACATTCATTTATTCACCGCGTGAAGGTACGCCAGCTGCGAAAATGAAAGATAATGTTCCAATGGAAGTGAAAAAGGAACGTTTACAGCGCCTAAATGCTTTAGTTAATGAGTATTCTGCTAATTCCATGAAGGGCTACCAAGATCAAATTGTGGAAGTCCTTGTGGAAGGGGAAAGTAAGAATAATCCAGATGTACTTGCTGGATATACACGCAAAAACAAGCTAGTAAACTTTGTTGGACCAAAATCAGCTATCGGTAAACTTGTATCTGTTAAAATTACGGATGCGAAAACATGGTCATTAAACGGGGAAATGATTGAGGTATTAGAAGCGGAAGCTGTTGAGGCAAACTAATGGCTAAGTATACAAAAGAAGAAATCATCGAGCGAACAGAACAACTTGCCAAGATGATTCGTGATACAGAAGAAGTCGAATTTTATCAGCGGGCAGAACAGCAAATCAATCAAAACAAAAAAGTGAATGATCGAATTGCTCAAATCAAAAAATTGCAAAAACAAGCAGTCAATCTTCAGCACTATGGGAAAATTGCCGCTTTAAAAGAAACGGAAGCAAAAATTGATGCCCTGCAAAAAGAAATCGATGAGCTCCCAATCGTCAGCGAGTTTAAAGAATCACAGGAAATCGTCAATGAAATGCTCCAAATGGTAACAAAAACTATCGCAGATACAGTTGAAACCGAAATTCTTTCCGTTGATAAGAAGAAAGAAGAGTAAAAAGGGTTTTTGTTAGATTAGAATGTTCATTGAGTTAAATAACGTTTAACATTCTTCCGTTGATTGGAGCTGAAAGCAATAGGCTTCATTTATTTGCGAATACAATTAAAATGCCCAAAAGTAGAAAAACCAAGCATATTCTCGCTTGGTTTTTTACTTATTTTGATTATTTAAAATGTTAATTGCTCGTAAGAAAGCTTTCCGATATTCCTGTTGTTCCTTCATAGCTGTTTGCAAGGTAGAAAGCAGTGCTTTATTCAGCTGTTTCGTTTCTTTATCTTTCGCATTTCCATTATTAATCGTTTGTTGAAGAAATGTATAGACTAGAAATAGAACAGAATAGTTATCTACATAAGTTAGACTGACAGCACTTCCGCCATTTCCTCCTTCTGCATGTGTATTAACAGAAGGTCCTCCCGTTTCCAATATTTTATCAATAAGTTCCTCTGGTACGCCAAGCTCCTTCAATTTCTCAGCAGTTAAGCCAATATTTTTCTCTTGCGCCATTCTTTTCCCTCCTCCTGTTAGATATGTAAAAGAAAAGGGCAACCATCAATATGATGTTGCCCTTTATTATATGCTTCTCTCTTATAGGAGTGATTATCTTTAAAGGTGATTAACCTTCGTTCACCATTTCAGGGCTGTTTTCGTTGTAAGATACAGCAGTAGCAGCACCAGCAACGTTAGCATTAACTAAAATACCACCAACAAAGAAGTTTAATAAGTTAACACCTACAGCAGCACCACCAGCAGCACCAGAAGCAGTAAATTGGTTAGCAAGGTTACCATTTCCTTGAGTAGCGTTAGTGAATCCGCGAAGTTCTGCCCCTTTATTTCCAATGCCTTTACCTTTAGCAGTAACATCAGTACCAGCAACGCCAGAACCGTTACCTTTGTGACAATCAGATGTGTAGTTAGACAACATATGATTTCACCTCCTTTCAAAAGTAAGATTAATTCCTTATTTTTTGATGAAATCTGATAAATCTAGTGAAAAAATAGGCTTGCCATTCACGTTTAATTGGAGATTCCCATCATCATTTGAAGCATCAATAACAGGTAATTTCTCCTGTATCTTACTTAATGTTTCTTGATTTATTAAACTCTTTAGCGTTTCTGGATTAAGATTCGGCATTACTTTATCTTTAAGCGAATCTAAATCGATATTAGCCACTTTTTCTTTAATAGAATCTAAGTCAACATTCGATGCAACCTTTTCTTTCACTGCCTCCATGGTTCTTTCAGATACATTGCTTTTTAAACCTTCTGTTAATTTTTGAACCAATCCACCCATTTCAGTAGATAACTTACCGACTAATTCTTGTGCGTATTTAGCTCCTTCTTCACCAGAAACCTCTTTGCCATTTACATTGAATTTAAAATCAAACTGATCGTTGTTATTAAATAACCCTGCCAACTTCCTCACCCCCTTACCGTATACTACAGTATATAAAGATTTGACCAAGCTGTATCCGCGAATGTATTAATACAAACGCATATTTTTTTATGAGTTAAAAATTTTATCGAAGGAATGCTGAGTTTTACCCATAAATAGAATGGAAGTAGATCCATTCAAAGGCATGGAGTGGAGCTTTGCAAAAGCAAGGATATCCGTCTAGAAAAATGGCTAATATCGGCACACTTACCCAAGTTTTACATACAATGAAGTAGATTTAAGCATTACTTACAGTCTTTAAAATTTGTCGCACACTAGACTCCTATCCCGCATAGGATGAAATGAAAATGAATGAGGAGGTTTCGCTCGAACATGGGAGAATATAGAGAGATTATTACAAAGGCAGTCGTAGCGAAAGGACGCAAATTCACAAAATCCAATCATACGATCTGTCCAGACAACAGCCCTTCAAGCATCTTGGGCTGCTGGATTATCAACCATACGTATGAAGCAGAAAAGGTTGGTAAAACAGTAGAAATTTGCGGATACTATGACATAAATGTTTGGTATTCCTATAATGACAACACACAAACAGAAGTAGTTACAGAGCGTGTAAAATATACAGATGTCATTAAACTAAAGTATCGCGATCCTGACTGCCTAGAAGACCACGATGTGATTGCAACAGTATTACAGCAACCAAACTGTATCGAAGCAGTAATTTCTCCAAATGGCAATAAAATTATTGTTCATGTAGAAAGAGAATTTATTGTAGAAGTTATTGGAGAAACAAAAATTTGTGTAGAAGTATGCACAGATGAATGTGGTAAAGATGACGACACATGGTTTGAAGATGACGTAGAAGACGAAGAATTTGAAGAATTAAATCCAGACTTTTTAGTAGGCGGAGAAGAAGAGTAAAGGCTAGGAGCTTCCTAGTCTTTTTTTCTATGCTTATTACCTGATAGTAGCATTGTAGAAAGCTGAATGATAGAAGCTTTACTTGTGAAGCACTACTAGTCGAATGTTTTTACGGAAAGAAGGGGAATAGTGTGTCTGCGTCATGTAATGGACTGGTCTAACAAAGAAAAGGAAACCAAATTAGCTGTCTTTTCCCAAAACCCCCCACTCAAATATTCTATTTCTTTATGGTATAATGAGAAAATAATAGATTTGGACTTGGATTTTGGAGGAAGTTATGACAACATATACGCCAATGATACAACAATACTTACAGGTAAAGGCAGATTATCAGGATGCCTTTTTATTTTTTCGTTTAGGAGACTTTTACGAAATGTTCTTTGATGATGCGATCAAAGCATCACAAGAGCTTGAAATTACATTAACAAGCAGAGAAGGGGGCGGAGCAGAACGAATCCCGATGTGTGGAGTTCCTCATCATTCTGCGCCAAACTATATTGAACAGCTTGTTGAGCGTGGCTACAAAGTGGCAATTTGTGAACAAACAGAAGACCCGAAGCAAGCAAAGGGTGTCGTAAAAAGAGAAGTGGTTCAGCTAATCACACCTGGTACGATGATGGAAGGGAAAAATCTATCAGATAAAGAAAACAATTATATTGCAACCATATCAACATTGACAGACGAAAAATTTGGCTTTGCATACAGCGATTTATCGACAGGGGAAAGCAAGGCAACCATATTAACTGGAATCGATTCATTATTGAATGAATTATCGTTATCAGGGGCGAAAGAAGTGGTTGTTGCAGACGACTTTTCAAAAGAGTATTTGAAGAGATTACAGGAGCGGGGAACGATAACCCTTTCGATTGAAAATGATATTGTTGAAAAAGACATGCATGTTTCTTTATTACAAGGAATAGAAGAACAACAGCTGAAAAATACCGTTACTCGTTTGTTCAATTACTTATATCGTACACAAAAACGAAGCCTGGATCACTTACAGCCAGTTTCTATTTATGTAATCGATCAATTTATGAAAATTGATTATTATTCAAAGCGAAATTTAGAGTTAACAGAAACGATTCGTTCAAAAGGGAAAAAAGGTTCACTGCTATGGCTCTTGGATGAAACGAAAACTGCGATGGGTGGCAGATTGCTAAAACAATGGATCGATCGTCCATTATTAAATAAGGACGAGATTGAAAATCGCCAAAACTTAGTAGAAACAATGATTAGTCATTATTTTGAGCGCCAAGATTTGCGAGAAAAATTAAAGGAAGTATACGATTTAGAACGCTTAGCAGGTCGCGTTGCTTTCGGTAATGTCAATGCAAGAGATCTTGTGCAACTAAAAAAATCGTTACAGCAAATACCGATTATTCAGCAAATCGTGGCATCATTCGGGTCAAAAGAAGCAAGCAGCCTTGCAGATAAATTGGATCCATGTGAAGATATTACCGATTTATTAGAACGTGCGATTGTGGAAAATCCGCCACTTTCTATTAAAGAAGGAAATATTATTTTAGATGGTTATCATCCTGAATTAGACAGCTACCGGGATGCAAGTCGAAACGGCAAGACATGGATTGCTCAGCTGGAAAGAGAAGAACGGGAAAAAACGGGCATTAAATCACTAAAGATTGGCTATAACCGTGTATTTGGCTACTATATTGAAGTGACGCGTGCCAATGTTCATCTTTTACAAGAAGGACAATATGAGCGCAAACAGACACTTGCCAATGCAGAACGCTATATTACGCCTGCATTAAAGGAAAAAGAGAGCCTAATCTTACAAGCGGAAGAAAAAATGGTCGAGCTGGAATATGAAATTTTTACGACAATCCGCGAAACGATTAAAGAATATATTCCCCGCTTACAGAAGCTAGCCAAAACAGTAAGTGCACTAGATGTATTGCAGTGTTTTGCAACTGTCAGTGAGGATCGTCGCTATGTGAAGCCGCAATTTTCTGCGGACCGAACACTTTCTATTAAAAATGGCCGTCACCCTGTAGTAGAAAAGGTGATGAACGCACAGAGCTATGTAGCAAATGATTGCACCATGCATAAAGACCGAGAATTACTGTTAATTACAGGACCGAATATGTCTGGTAAAAGTACGTATATGCGCCAGATTGCTTTAACCAGTATTTTAGCGCAAATTGGTTGTTACGTCCCAGCAGACGAAGCAGTTCTTCCGCTATTTGACCAAGTATTTACAAGAATTGGTGCCGCAGATGATCTTATTTCTGGACAGAGTACGTTTATGGTTGAGATGCTAGAAGCGAGAAATGCCCTGTTGCATGCCACCAATAATAGTTTAATCTTATTCGATGAAATTGGCCGAGGCACAAGTACCTATGATGGAATGGCGCTTGCACAAGCCATTATTGAATATATCCACCATGAAGTCGGGGCAAAGACATTATTCTCGACTCACTATCATGAGCTAACCGTACTTGCAGATGAGCTTCCGTCCTTAAGCAATGTTCATGTAAGTGCGATGGAGCAAAATGGAAAAGTTGTCTTCCTTCACAAAATAAAAGAAGGAGCAGCAGATAAAAGCTATGGTATTCACGTCGCCCAGCTTGCAGAATTACCAGAGGCACTTATTGAACGAGCACAAGAGCTATTAACAAGCCTAGAGCAAAAAGATCAATTCGCTGAAGAAGCAGCAGTGGCGGAAGTCGAGCAACCTACCGTAAAAGCAGAAAAGATCGAAGAAGAGGCACAATTATCCTTCTTTGGTACAGAAGAAGAGAAAAAGCCGCACAAAGTGCTTTCTACTAAGGAAAAGCAAATTGTAGCGAAGCTTAAAGAGATAGATATTCTAGAAATGACGCCAATGCAGGCATTAAATACATTATATGAGCTTCATAAAAAAGTCCGAAATGATAGATGAAGTGGATTTGGTGAGTGGGATGAACGTTTGAATAGGGTTATCGTTGAGGAAAGTGGTTTTCATAAGCGAAATGAACGCCAGAAAAAAGAGGAATCCCAGAAAAAGTGGTTATCATACACAAAATAAAAGCCGAAATTAGAACCACCGTTCATTCTAATGCTAAACTACCACCAATCTGAAAATAAGTAAGAAAGAAAAGAGGAGAAACAATGGCAAAGATTATTCAACTGGATGATGCACTCTCGAATAAAATTGCTGCAGGTGAAGTTGTTGAGCGGCCAGCCTCTGTTGTAAAAGAGTTAGTAGAAAATAGTATTGACGCAAAAAGTACTTCGATTGAAATTTTTATCGAAGAGGCTGGTTTGCAAAGCATCCGCATTCTTGATAATGGACTAGGAATTGACGAAGAGGATGTCTTAACTGCTTTTTCCAGACATGCGACAAGTAAAATTAAAGACGAAAATGACTTATTCCGGATTCGTACCCTTGGCTTCAGAGGAGAGGCACTACCAAGTATTGCCTCTGTCTCACAAGTTACCTTAACAACTTCCACTGGGGAAAAGGGTACAACGATCGAACTCAAAGGCGGTCATTTAGTGAAACAGGAAGGCGCACCTGGAAGAAGAGGTACAGAGATTATCGTCAGCGATTTGTTCTTTAATACGCCAGCAAGATTAAAATATATGAAATCGATTCATACTGAGCTTGGCAATATTACTGATATCGTCAATCGACTTGCCCTTGCGCATCCTGATATTAGCTTTCGCCTAGTCCATAATGACCGAAAGCTCCTTCATACGAATGGCAATGGGGATGTAAGACAAGTTCTTGCGAGCATTTATGGCTTAACTATTGCAAAAAAAATGATTCCAATTTCAGCAAGCACCCTTGACTTTAAATTAAGTGGCTATATGGCGCTGCCAGAAATTACACGAGCGTCACGTAACTATATTTCCACGATGATTAATGGACGCTTTATTAAAAACTATTCTCTCGTACGTAGCATTCAGGAAGGCTATCATACGTTGCTGCCGATTGGAAGATATCCAATTGTTCTCTTAAATGTGGAAATGGATCCGATTCTAGTTGATGTCAATGTCCATCCATCGAAAATGGAAGTGCGCTTTAGTAAAGAACAAGAGCTGTATGAACTTGTAAGTACTACCATTAAAGCAGCTTTCAAGAAAAAAGAGCTTATTCCAGCTGGACTAATCCGCGAGAAAAAGACTGCATCAAAAGAAGAGCAAGCAGCGTTTAGCTTTGACACGGTGCGTGAGCCAGCAATGCCAATATCTGCTCCAAAATCAGAACCAACTGTTTCGATTTCAACAGAAGAGCAAGAGGAAAAGCCAACTTGGAACGAGCCAATAGAAGAACCACCAAGTAGTTGGCAAGCTGGAGAAGCTAGAGAAGAAACAACAATAACAGATACCACAGCCTTTTTCTTTGAACAGAAAGGAAGCAATTTCATTCCAACTGCACCAGTAGAAGAGATAGAGGAAACGTGGGGTGAGGAAGAAATAGCCGACGTCGTGGAAGGTCCCAGAGTTCCGCCCCTTTATCCAATTGGGCAAATGCACGGAACTTACATCTTTGCGCAAAACGAAAGAGGACTATACATCATCGACCAGCACGCAGCCCAAGAACGAATCAAATACGAATTTTTCCGGGAAAAAGTTGGAGAAGTGCATAATGAATTACAGGAAATGCTCATCCCATTAACATTAGATTATTCTCTAGATGAATGGATGAAAATAGAAGAAAATAAAGCTGAATTAGAAAAAGTAGGCGTATTTCTCGAACCATTTGGCCAGCAAAGCTACCTAGTTCGCTCCCATCCACAATGGTTCCCAAAAGGAGAAGAAAAAGAAACAATCGAAGAAATGATCGAACAAGTTCTCTCCATGAGAAAAGTAGACATCAAGCTTTTACGAGAAGAAGCAGCCATTATGATGAGCTGCAAAGGCTCTATTAAAGCAAACCGCCATTTGCGAAATGATGAGATTCAAAGTTTATTAGACGAACTTCGGACTACATCCGATCCATTTACATGTCCGCATGGTAGACCGATTATTGTGCATTATTCGACTTATGAGATGGAGAAGATGTTCAAGAGAGTTATGTAAATAATAAAGTGAGCCCCTATAATATTCCTTATTGAACTAGAAAAATACACTAATTGAATGGGAAGGCTTAGAATTTAATCATCTTGTGTAATATAAAGGTCTGCCCCGAAAATCAGCATCCACTGATTTTTGGGGTAGACCTTTTTTTCATTCACAAAGTGAAACTTTTTCACTATTCAAACGTATTTCCTAAGAGAGGGGTGAGTAAAATAAATAAATTTGTAAGAAAATTTATGTCCATTTTATTCATTGTATTGTTGCCAATGGTAGTTGGGTGTTCGGCTCAAAATGCCTCAGAGGAAAAAAACAGTAAAACACTTGAAACGGTATTGAACGAAACGTTTACCGTACCTAATAAGGAGCTTCGTGATATTTTAGAAGATCCAAATAATTACACGATAATAGCTGCGAAAGAAAAAATTAATTCAACTAATAACTTGGATGCTTATTTAGTGAAGAAGTATAAGGCATATTTTACTTCCTATAAAAAATTCGAGCTTAATCTAAATAAAGCGTTAAAAGAATTGGAAAATCATGAAATAATAGATGTGAAGTTTGCGGTGAACAATGAACCTTTTACGGAGCAAGAAATCTACGCAGCAGTCATTTTATATAAAGCATAAGGTTTCAATAAATTCTTTTCCAATTCTAATCCGTAAACAAAAATGTCAGGAGCTGTTTAATTATGAAAAAATTACTTGCTTCCCTTCTTATTTTATTCACTTTGCTTGGTTGTTCCAATAAAGGGAAAGAGTCTGACGTAAAATCAAGTGATACTGATTCACTCGAAGAACAAATTTCGAGTGTAATAGCAGAACATCAATTAAAGAATAAAGAAATTATTGATTACGATCTAAAAGATGATTTCATTTATGTTATTTTTAAAAACAAGCATGAAAGCGGCAATACGCATAATCCTGATTTAGTTATTTTAGAGAATAAGGAAGGAAAGGTAAATTGGGTAGCGGGTCCAGAGGATCGTACAGGGTCTGTTGATACGTCTATGATATTTGCAAGAGAAGATGGTCCTACTGTTACTATTACGATGCCAACGGGAAATACAGCTGTCAAAGAGGTAAAAGTGCTTGGAGAATCTGCAAAAGCAGTAACCTATTTAGAGCATTTTACAGATGATTTTTCAAGAGCATATACCTATTGGATTTCTTATACAAAGGAAGAACCTACGTATGAGGATATTGAAGTGATTACGGAGTAGGGAAAGATAATCAATTTTTTTGTATAAGAGGAGATTTATATGGAAATAATCACATTCGGCAAAAAAGAAGAAGGGAAAGAATACATCATAAGACCTGCAGCGTATTGTGTGATCTTTAATAAGCAGAAAGATAAAATTGCCATCATTCAAACTAGTGATGGCAACTACTTTCTTCCGGGTGGAGGAATAGAAAAGAATGAGACCCATAAAGAATGCTTAGTAAGAGAAGCTTTGGAAGAAATGGGAATGGACATTGAAATAAATTCCTTTATTGGGAGTGCGCGCAGATATTTTTACTCAACAAATGAATATAAGTATTATCTGAGTGAAGGGTATTTCTATATATGCAAGATCGTTAAACAAATAGGGGAACCAACAGAGGAAGGTCATTTTCTAAAATGGCTAGAACCAATTCAAGCAATAGAAGGTTTATTTCATGAACATCAAAGCTGGGCAATTCAGGAAGCATTACGAAAAGGATAACAATTTTCACTTATCTGAGCTTGGAGGCGTAATAAATGGAATACTATAAATATTTAAGGCAGCATGTAGGGCATAAGCCACTTATTCTACCTGGTTCTGTTGTCATCATGCTAAATGAACAAGAGGAAGTGTTATTGCAAAAAAGGCTTGATGGATATTGGGGATTGCCAGGTGGGTTAATGGATTTAGGGGAGAGCTTTGAAGAAGTAGCAAGAAGAGAGGTCTTTGAAGAAACAGGATTAAAAGTTGAAAATCTTACATTACTAAATGTATTTTCTGGTTCTGATTATTATTTTAAAATCCCCAATGGCGATGAAGTATATGCAGTAACAGCAGTGTATTTTACGAAAGATATAAGTGGAGAAATGAACATTGATTATAATGAGTCAGAAAAAATGCAGTATTTTCCTTTAAATAAATTGCCTAGTGAATTATCGGATGAATATAGAGGATATCTGGAGAAATATATAGAATGGGAAAATAATGTGTTGTGATAGCGGAAGCATTTAATTATAAGAGGTGTAGGAATGGAAAATCTAGAACAGCTCAGAATAAAATTAAAGACCATTGAAAAATGGGAGAAAAACCAAAAAGGGTTGTTCTTCTGGGAAAAAATCGGGCGGCTTCCATTTGTGCTGTTAGACAAATGGACACCGAAATACATACAAGACAAAATACATATCCTATTAGATGAAATTGCAGTATATATTGACAATGGTGGAAAATATTTAGTGAATAAGGAAAAAACAGTACATAAAGTAAAAAAAGAATTATCCTTACAGAAGGATATAAAACTTGATGATATAAAATACTTTTCTATTGATTCCATGGAAAAGACAGCAGAAGCCTTTATAAAAAGTCATGCTAAGAATGCGCAAATTCAGGGGGCTACAACTGGATTTGGGGGGATTTTTACTCTCGCTGTAGATATTCCCCTTATTTTTGGGATTACCTTAAAGACTATACAAGAAGTGGCGGTTGCATATGGATATGACCCATCCAATAAGGAAGAACGAATATTCATGATCAAATGTATGCAATTTACGTCATCTGATATAGTTGGAAAAAAAGCAATCTTAAATGAATTGACAAATGCACAAGAGGAGGAAGGCTTTGCGCAGCTACAAGGCTGGAGAGAGGTATTCGCCTCTTATCGAGATAATTTTGGTTGGAAAAAGCTGTTTCAAATGATTCCCGTCGCTGGAATGATTTTTGGTGCGTATATGAATAAATCAGCCATAAAAGATGTGGGAGAAGTTGCGAATAAGCTCTATCAAAAGCGTAGGGTATTGGAGAGAATAGAGCAATACACAGGTAAGGTGGAGTAGTCCTTCTTTTTTTGATTACAAGGAAGATTGAATCGGCTACAATCTTCATATAAGACAAGTAAGTATAAAATATGCGCTTGTTTTTATGTAAGTTCCCCCTAATCGAATAGGGAGGGCACTGAAAAAGTCTAGTTCTCCAAATAAAATGAGGTTTTATTTATTTGAAAGCGAATAATAAGTTGGTTTGGAGAGGTGTCCGCTTGACTCCTATGGGAGCAGCGAGAAAGTCCGAGACCCTGCAGGAGCGTGAGCTGTGAAGCGGCTCGGCGCTCGCCCCAATGAGTCATGTGGTCACCTCGGAAAACAATTTACACATCTAAGTTTAAAAGGCGGTTACAATCAATCATCAATAGCTATCAGTTTTTCAGTGCCCTCCGAATAGGGGTCAGGGGTTGGAGCTATTTTCTTTTTGGCTCCTGGATCGATACATGCTTTGGACGTTTTGGATACGATGCTTTGCCTGCATCTGGTCCAGTAAGATCATTTCGCTGGTCTAGAACTTTCCCAGTATATTCAATCGGATTTTGCTTGTTCATCTTTACCACCTCCAATAATAGGATGGGTAAAAATAAAAATCCAATGACAGGTAATTTTTCCATGGAGGAGTAAACCTTTTTTCATCGATAGGGGAAAAAAGGTTACAAGGATAAAAATTGGAAATGATATCTACTTAAAAGAGTCTGATTCAAATGAAAAATTCCATTCCGATTAGCTTCGTTTTGTTTTGTTCGATTTGTACTATTGAGAAAGTGTCCGCTCTTTACTTCTTGGTTATTTGATCCAAAAATAGCTCATATTAAGTTATACACACTTAAAAAAGGAGTTATAGATAATTGAATCAAATAAAGATATTCTCGCTTATACCTATATTTTTACAAATACTGTTAAATGCTTCCCTGTTTCTTATAGGATTGATTTTAAGTTTTCTGCTTATAAAGGAAACATGGTATATTTTTACATATGTAGCCTTTGTACCAGAGAATGAACAAGATTATTATTTATTCACAGAGGAGCTGCTTACTTACTTTTTATACTTTGAATTTATCGCTTTAATTATAAAGTATTTTGGATCTCAGTTTCACTTTCCGTTACGCTATCTTATTTACATTGCTATTACAGCAATTGTAAGACTAATTATTATTGAGCATGATGATCCAATTAATGCTTTCTGGTGGGCATTGGCTATTCTCATTTTAATTATTTCCTTATTATTAACAAACTTAAAACTTCTAAAAAAGGATTATTAATCCATTATGTTTCCTTATTGAATAAAAGGATTAGATGGGGGGGATGTAGAAACAAATATGGGGGTTGATAAAGGAAGGAGGAACAGTATGGGGAAATTCAGTTTGTTTGGAAAATTTACTGTTCAAGAGGGCGAACGTGAAACAATGGTTGCTATTTTGTTGGAAGCAGCAGAATCAATGAAGAATCTGGATGAATGTGAAGTGTATCTTGTTAATATTTCTGAAAGTGATCCAAATTCTGTTTATATTTATGAAGTTTGGAGTAATGAAAATGCCCATCAAGCCTCTCTGACTCTTGAAGTCACACAAACATTAATAAGGCGCGCCAAACCACTCCTTACTGGAATGGAAAGAATCAATACTCTTCAAACAATAGGTGGAAAAGGAGTACGATCAAAGTCTTACTAGTTTCAATAGCCTCAAAGTTCAGATGTTACATACTATGTAAAAATTAAGCGTCTATCCCTTTTTTTCATAAAGGTAGACGTTTTTTCTTATTTAATAAGAAATAGAAGGCTAAATAATAGCTTTAGAGAAAAACTAGACTACAAAAAGAAGGAACATTAAGGTAAAATAGACTTTTATATAGCTAATGGACCATTTTTTTCGAGTAATTTAGAAAGATACAATAGTATTGTGAGGATTTTTTAAATGATAGACAATGAATTTTTACCTAGTATAAAGCTTTATCGTATGATTATTGGCATTTTTATTGTATTAATGAGTGCAGGGTTAGTTTTAATATACATAGAAGATGATCGAATCATTTCTTTATCTTTCCTTTTGCAATTTATATTCGTTATAAGCATTTCTGTGCTATTAATCATCTTTCCAAAAAGGGATTCCGTAAATTATAGAGCTGCGATTATTATTTGCATGTCAGCATACTTTTTCTTTATGTATTTACGGTTTCCCGAGAGATTTGCTTTGCTATTACTTATTAGTTTTATCCCAGTTATTCCAGTGTTATTTTTGCATATCCGATTATTCTATATCACATTGATTGGTAACATTACAATTACTATTAGCATTATTATCTACATGATGATGGTTGATACACCTAGTATACATATTTATAATTATTTGGACTTCTTTGGAGTTGCGATTAATTTCTTGGCGACACAGCTTTTGCTACTTTTTCTTTTTCTTCTCTTCCAAAAAAGGATGAAGAATCAAGAATTATATTACGATCAAGTGAAGCAAGCTGAAAAACTTAGGACAACTGGACAGCTTGCGGCAGCTGTTGCACATGAAATTCGCAATCCTATAACGGTGGTAAAAGGATTTATTCAACTACATGAAAATGATAAGGCATTGCCAGAACATATCAAAAAGCATTACAAACTAATGTTGGATGAGCTACAAGTTGCCGAAACGGTTATTTCTGATTTTTTATCACTGGCAAAACCGGCGGAAACCAAGATGGAGATTGTATCGGTCAATACTGCACTTCATACTGTGATGGACTTACTAAACACCTATGCTATGAATGATACGATTCATATTGAATTAGAAATGGCAAGAGATTATGAAATTAAATGTAATATAATGGAGTTTAAGCAATTATTTATAAATTTATTAAAAAATGCGATTGAAGCTTCTCATCATGGAGATACAATTCGAGTAAAAGTGACCGGTGAACAGGATAATGTGAAAATAATGATAATCGATAGCGGTTCTGGAATGAGCCGAGAACAACAGGAGCAGATAGGAACCCCTTTCTATTCCTTAAAAGCCAAAGGTACAGGACTCGGCTTAATGATCTGTTATAGCATTATCCAAAAGTATGATGGAATGATTAACATTTGGAGCGAGGAAGGAAAGGGGACAGAGGTGACAGTCACCTTTCCTATTGTTAAAATCGATTCTTTGTAAAATATTGTGTGAAACGTCTGACTCCTTGCTACATAAGGATTTAGACGTTTTTTTATTAGGTGGAGGATTCGTTGAAAAAACTTTTTAAAAGGTTATCTGCCTATTATTTCATTTATAGAATAATAATTTATTTTTTAGGTAATCGGACAGGGATTTCATTGAATAAAACTATAAAAAAGAATGCTTTTCATTTTTTTTAGGGCAAACGAAGTATTCTTATTTTCTTAATAAAAATTTTGTTAATGAATCTTTTTTTTATACTATATTTTAGGGGTGACAAAAATGCCAAGAGTTAGCTACAAAAGTTCAGACGTTGACCTAATGGCAAGGATGATGAGGGCGGAAGCAGAAGGGGAAGGCCCACAAGGAATGCTGTATGTTGGAAATGTAATTGTTAATCGTCTTAAAGCAGATTGTACAGATTTTAAAGGTTTAAGAACCATTTCACAGGTTATTTTTCAAGTACAAGGAGGAAATTATTCTTTTGAAGCTGTTCAAAAAGGGAATGTATTTTATCAAAGAGCAAGAGCAGCTGAAAAAAATTAGCAAAACAAAATTTAGATTACTGGCGAGAACATCCAGGAAAATATGCCCTTTGGTATTTCAATCCATATGCTCCATGTCCTCCAACGTGGTATGGTCAACCGTTTGCAGGTCAATATAAAGATCATTGTTTTTACGAGCCAAAACCTGGAACCTGTGAAACTGTTTATACAGGAGGATAAGCCTATTTTAATCTGTACAGTAGATGATGGAGTAGGGTTGCAATAGGTTCATTTGGTAATAAAAAATAAGAGCTCTAAAATCCAATATAAATACAGAATTTAGCCCAAGTATCGGAATTAAGTTCAAAGAATTTAAAATATTTATTAGGAGTCTGTAACCTGGTATGCTAATTTCAATGGTTACAGACTCCTTTTTAGAATGAGAATATGAAGTATTTGGAACAGTGTAAATTGTATTTCAATTAGAGTCCAGAATTATCTGAATTTAATCAACACTTAATTGATAATCAAGTTAAGGTCGAGGAGATAAAAGAAGATAATGGTCATACTTTTTTCCACTTTTATGACCCAAATGGTAATAAACTTTAAGTACCTGGTAAGATTATTATCAATAAATTACCTTATTACATTACCGTGTGCTTTAGCCGAGCAAGAAAAAAAATTTATGTAGATTGTTCAAATAATAACAGAAAATTTTGTATAATTCATATTAATGCTACAATAATTTCTAATGATATACGTCTAAAACCTCGATACATAAGGGATTAGACGTTTCTTTATTATATCATAAGTAAGGCTAAGAAGAATTATCACTCAAAATAAGAGGATTGAGTCAAGTTTTTGTGGGAGTTTTTTTAGCTCCCTTTTTATAAAGTAAAACTTTTAATTTTGTATCCGCTTTCTAAATATTTTCTTTCATCAAAATTTCGTTTTTTTCTTTTTTTAAAAACCTTTTAATCCCTGTAAGGCAAAGTGAATGGGTTTTCCAATCGCTTGAT